>NZ_LTCZ01000419.1:0-36425 GCF_001583455.1 Rhodococcus sp. LB1
GACCCCAAGGTCTTCGACGCGATCCGCGGCAAGTAGGACGCTCCGCGCCCCGTGAGTGGTTGACGAGTCCCTGCACTCCTCAACCACTCACGGGCGGCGAAGCCGCCACAACGTCTGCTCCTCGCCGATTCCCTTCAGACCGGTCGTGAAGACGTCGCACCGGTAGTCCGATTCCGCCAGCAGCGGCGCCACCTCCGGGTCGTCGTGAACGGCCCCGGACAGGACGATGTCGCCGCCCGCCGCACAACCCTGCACCCGCGCCGCCAGGTTGACGGTCGCGCCGAAGTAGTCGATCCGGCCGTCGTTGTCGATCATCACCGCGGGCCCCTGGTGCAGCCCGACTTTCAACGCCACCGAGTCGTCGTCGCCGAGGTGCCCGCGACGGAAGTCGTCCCAGCCGGACTGCATCGACGCCGCCGCCGACCAGGCCTCCCGCGCATCCGCGAACGTCGCCATGACCGCGTCGCCCATCTGCTTCACGACGCCGCCGTTCTCGCGCACCACGGCGTCACGCAGGTAGCGGAAATGGCTCTGCACGAACGCGAACGCCCGGACGTCCCCGATGCGCTCGTACAGGGCGGTAGACCCGCTCAGATCGGTGAACAGCACCGCCAGGTTCGCGATCCCGATCTCGTCGCCGGGCGCCACCCCCTGGTCCGGGAACAGGTCCTGGAAACCGTCGAGCGACGTGACGAGCGCGCCGGTCGCCGCGGCGTCCCTCCACCGCTCCCGCTCGACCACCACCAGCGCTTCGCCGGGGAGCCGGTTGTCGACCTCCAGCCGGATCGCTCCGTCGGTGTCGGGTGAACTCCGCACCCGGAGGTCGCCCGGCCCGCACTCGACCCGCAGCGTTCCACCTGCCGGGCCGACCTCGCAGGCCACCGGGGAGCCCACCTGATAGCACCGGAGCCGCAGCCACCCCGGGTCGAGTTCGAGCCGCTCCGAACGCTGCTCCCCCGGCTCGAGCCGCAGCTGAGCCACCGCAGACGGTGAATTCGCCGGACCACCGATGCAGTACCGGGCCCGCTCCGCCCGGCGCACGGCCGCATTGACGTCGAAGCGGATCTCCACCGACCGTGCCAGGTCGGTGTCGAAGGCGATGTCGCAGGTGTCGCAGTGGACACGGCTCGCCAACTGTGAAATCCGGCCGGCGTCCTCGCGGACGGTCCGGCAGACGGGGCACAGCACGCTCCAGCTCAGATCCAGCAGTCCGCTGTCCGCGGCGTGGAGGAAGACGTACAGCAGCTGCATCCGATCGACACCCCAACGGTCCGCCAGCTCGAACGGCCGCATGCCCGTCACCTCCAGGTCGGAGGCGGTCCGCAGGTGGGACGCCAAGCGCCCGATGAGGTTCGGGGCATCGTGCGATCGGGACAGCTGTGCTGTGCGGAGTTCCAGTCGGCCGGCGTCGAGTTGCTCCGGCGGCGGCAGCGCGGGCACGGCATGCGTCTGCGGGTCGCGAACGTAGAGTTCCAACGCGCGTGTGAGCGCCACCGTCTTCCGTATACCCGTGCGCGCCAGCAGGGTTCGCGCCACGATCACCCCGAACCAGGTCCGCGGAACGATCCGGGCGAACACCTCGATTTCGGTCTCGTCGGCGGCCGGACGAAGCCGGACACCCGTGGAGACCTCCGCGAGCGGACCGCGGGAGAACCGACGAAGGACCTGGTAGAAGCGGCCTTCGATCCACTCGAACGGGAACTCCTCGTACCGCACCCGCCGCCCGTACGAACGGGTCTCCGCCGAATAGTGTCCCTTGCGCCGCCGGTCCAGCATCGGAGCGAAGTGCACCGGCGACGACAAGTCGATGTTGCGGTTGAGGCGATCGGTATCGGCGAGGAACGACCACAGATCCTGCTTCGGCAGCCGGATCCGGGCCGTCCTGGACAGCAGCACGGCTTTCGCCATGCAAGAACTATAGGCCGCTGCGCGGCCCGTGAGTGGTTGACGAGCCCCTGGACTCGTCAACCACTCACGGGGACTACGCCCCTACGTCGTCGAGGGACTGATCGCGGGTCTCGCGCATGACGAGCAGCGCGACGAAGGTGAGTGCAGCGGCGATCAGCAGGTAGATGCCCACCCAGCCGACGCCGTACGACGTGGCGAGCCAGGTGGCGATGAACGGCGCGACGGCGGCGCCGAGGATGCTGGCGGTGTTGTAGGCGATCCCCGAACCCGTGTAGCGCACGTTGGTCGGGAACAACTCCGGCAGAACGGCGCTCATCGGCCCGAAGGTCATGCCCATCAACAACATTCCGATGGCCAGGAATACGAGCATGCGGGCGTTGCCCATGCCCTCCTGGTTCAGCATCACGCCGAACGTGAGCCCGAAGACCATGATGCACCCGGTGATGGTGAGCAGCGTGATGCGGCGACCGAAGCGGTCGGCCAGCCACCCCGACACGGGGACGGCGGCCGCGAAGAACAGGACCGCGATCAGCTGGAGGACGAGGAAGTCGGTGTAGTGGAAGCCGGCTCCGGTTCCGCCCTGGGCGGGGGTCTTGCCGGTGCCGTAGCTGAGCACCCAGGTGGTCATGATGTAGAAGAGCGTGTAGGTGGCGAGCATGACGAACGTGCCGATGATCAGCTGACGCCAGCTGGTCTTGAACACCTCGGCCAGCGGGGTCTTCACCTTCTCGCCCCGCGCGACGGCGCGGGCGAACACGGGCGTCTCTTCGAGCTTCAGCCGCACGTACAGACCGATCATCACCATGATCGCGCTGAGCAGGAACGGGATACGCCAGCCCCAGGTGAGGAACGCGCCGTCCAGGTCGGGGCTGCTGTTGTCGTGGTCCAGGAACAGCGTGATGATCAGGAACAGACCGTTGGCGAGGAAGAACCCGATGGGCGCGCCGAGCTGCGGCCACATGGCCGCCCAGGCCCGCTTGCCCTTCTGTGCGGTCTCGGTCGCGAGCAACGCCGCGCCACTCCATTCACCGCCCAGTCCCAGGCCCTGGCAGAAGCGCATCAACGCCAGCAGTGCGGGCGCGACGAGGCCGATCTGGTGGTACGTCGGCAGCAGGCCGATCACGAACGTGGCGATACCCATGGTGAGCAGTGAGCCGACGAGCGTCGTCTTGCGTCCGATGCGGTCGCCGAAGTGGCCGAACAGGATCGAGCCGAGCGGCCGGGCGACGAAGGCCAGACCGAACGTGGCGAGGGACGCCAGCAGGGCGGTGGTGCCGTTTCCCTTGGGGAAGAACAGGTGCGGGAACACCGACACGGCCGCGGTGGCATAGATGTAGAAGTCGTAGAACTCGATGGATGTTCCCACCATGCTCGCGACGACGATCCGGCTTCTGGGTACGCCGGCGACGGTGGCGCCGCCGTCCGGTTCTGGCTTCGACGTATCGACGGCACTGCTCACTCGACTTACTCCTGCACGATGCTATTTCAACTATTGGGACGAGAGTCCATTCCTTAGGAATTGAACACCTCGTGTCTTTCGCTTGGCAAATTGGATAAGCTCTACTCGGTGCGCCGGGAAGTCTGGTCGGCAGAGCATTTGCCGTACCCGGACCACATCGAAAGCGAGCGCCCCCGGTGACCCAGCCCCTCCGCTCCGAACTCTCCCGCTACCTCCGCACCGAGACGGTCGGCGGTTCGATCCTGCTCGTCGCCGCGGCGGTCGCCCTCGTGTGGGCGAACTCCCCCGTCTCGGATTCGTACTTCGCACTGCGCGACTGGCAGATCGGCCCGGAGGCACTCCACCTGAACCTGACGGTCGGGACATGGGCGCAGGACGGGCTGCTGGCGGTCTTCTTCTTCGTCGCCGGCCTCGAACTGAAGCGAGAAATGGTGGTGGGCGAACTCGCCGACCGCAAACGTGCCCTGCTCCCGATCATCGCGGCCTGCGGCGGTGTGGTCGTGCCCGCGATCATCGCCGCGACGATCGGCGCCGGCACACCCGGCATGGAACGGGGCTGGGCGATCCCGGTCGCCACGGACATCGCGTTCGCACTGGGTGTGCTGGCGCTGACCGGGTCTCGCATCCCGGCCAGCGCCCGGGTGTTCCTGCTCAGCCTGGCCGTCGTCGACGACCTTCTCGCGATCGTGCTCATCGCGGTCCTGTTCACCAGCTCGATCGCCCTGCTGTGGCTGCTGGGCGCCGCCGTGTGCCTGGCCGTCTACGCGTTCGCCCAGCACCGGCGCATCACCACCCCACTGCTCTACGTTCCACTCGCACTGCTCACCTGGTACTGCATGCACGACGCCGGAATCCACGCCACGCTCGCCGGTGTCGCGCTCGGCCTCCTCACCCGGGTCCGGCGCGACCCCGGCGAGAGAGAATCCCCGGGCGCCCGCCTCGAGCACCGCATCCAGCCGCTGTCGGCAGGCGTCTGCGTCCCGCTGTTCGCCCTGTTCGCGTCCGGCGTGGCCCTGAGCAGCGAGCTCCTCGGGCAGCTGTTCACCAACCCCATCTCGCAGTCCGTGATCGCGGGGCTCCTCGTCGGCAAGACCGTCGGCATCTTCGGCATCTCCTGGCTCGCGATCCGCCTGGGTATCGCGAAGAAGCCGCGAGCACTGGGGTTCCGGGACATGTTTGCCCTCTCAGTGCTCGGTGCGATCGGGTTCACCGTTAGCCTTCTCGTAGCGGATCTCGCGCTTGCGGGAATCGGTGACGGCAGCGAGGCCGAAATAGCTAAGGTCGCGGTGCTCGTGACATCGTTGACAGCGTCGCTGATCGGATCAGCGTTACTGTGGCGACGCGGTCGGGCCCATGCGGCCCGGAAGGATGACTCGGAAGTGCAAGAGCTACCTGGAGGGGTCGACAAGTGAGCATCACTCACGGCAAGGGAGACAGCCCGCGATACACGGGAGACGGGGTGCCGAACACGGTGTCGTCGATCCCGCTCACGGACGTGGACGCTCAGACACCCGGCGAGGCGAGCCTCGGCACGCTGGTCAAGCATGCGACCGCGCAGGTGTCCACCCTGGTCCGCGCCGAGGTCGAGCTCGCCAAGGCCGAGGTCACCGGTGAGGTCAAGAAGGGCCTGCAGGGCAGCCTGTTCTTCATCCTCGCGTTCACCGTGCTGCTGTTCAGCTCGTTCTTCTTCTTCTTCTTCCTCGCCGAACTCCTCGACGTGTGGATCGCCCGCTGGCTGGCGTTCCTGATCGTCTTCCTGATCATGGTCGTGGTGACCGCGGTCCTCGCGCTGCTCGGTTATCTGCGGGTACGCAAACTCCGCGCACCGGAGAAGACCATCGACTCGCTGAAGCAGGCCAAGACGGTGCTCCCGACGTCGTACTCGGATGCGGAAGCCCATCTCGCGTCGTCCAGCGGACGTCACGCGCGGTAACTCGCTCCTGTGGCACCACCCGATCCGTCTACCGTCCGTTTCGACGGCCCCTGGATTCATCGCGACATCCATGCCAACGGAATCCGCTTCCACACCGTCGAGGTCGGCGCATCCGCACCGGATGCGCCGCTCGTCGTCCTGCTGCACGGATTCGCGGACTTCTGGTGGTCGTGGCGCCATCAGCTGACCGCGCTGTCCGCGGAGGGGTACCGGGCCGTCGCCGTCGACCTCCGCGGCTACGGCGATTCCGACAAACCGCCGCGCGGCTACGACGGGTGGACGCTGGCCGGCGACATCGCTGGCCTCATCCGGGCGATGGGCTACGGCGAGGCCACCCTCGTCGGGCACGCCGACGGCGGCCTCGTCTGCTGGGCGACGGCCGTCCTCCACGCTCGCCTCGTCCGGTCGATCGCACTGGTCAGCTCGCCGCATCCCGTCGCGCTCAAGCAGGCCGTCCTCCACGACCGCTACCAGCGCAAGGCCCTGCTGCCCTCGTTCGTCTCCTGCCAGGTGCCGTGGCGTCCCGAACGTCGCCTCACCCGCGACAACGGGTCGGAGGTCGAACGGTTGATCCGCGAACGCTCCGGACCCGCCTGGACGGAGAACCCGGAATTCGACGTCGTGATGTCACGGATGCGCTCGGCGATTCAGATTCCCGGGACCGCGCACTGCACCCTGGAGTATCAGCGGTGGGCGTTCCGCAGCCAGTTCCGCCCGGACGGCAGCCGGTTCATGGCATCGATGGATCAGACGCTGCGGATCCCGGTCCTGCACCTCCACGGCGACCTCGACCCGTACGTGCTCGCGGACACCGTGCGCCGCAGCCACCGCTTCGCACCCACCCAGCAGATGCACACCGTCACCGGTGTCGGCCACTACGCGCACTGGGAAGCCCCGGAGCGGGTCAACGCCGCCCTGCTGGACCTCGTCGCACCCCGCACCGTCTGACCGACGGTCAGAGGATGCACGCCCCGGTGTCCACGGCGACGGACGCCCCGGATGCCGCCTGCAGCTGACGCGACACCTCGGCGGCGGTGAGCACGAACCCGGTGTCGCTGTTGTCGACGGCGGCGCCGAACACCACCCCGAGCACCCGGCCGTCGCTGTCGACGAGCGGTCCACCCGAGTTGCCCTGCCGAATGGAACCGCGGACCGTGTACACCTCACGCTGGACCGTTCCCGCCCGGTAGATGTCGGGACCACTGAGGTCCAGGATCTCCCGGATCCGGGCGGCGCTGGCCGTGTACGGCCCGCCGCCCGGGTAGCCGAGCACCAGGGCGTTGTCGCCGGTCCGGGCCGGCTCGGGCGCGAAGTTCAGGACGGGGGCGTCCAGTCCGGGCACCTCGAGCACCGCGACATCGGCGGACGGGTCGAACAGCACGACCTCGGCGTCCATCGGCCCGTTCGCCGTGTCGACGACGATGCCCGCCGTTCCCGCAACCACGTGGGCGTTGGTCATCACCCGGTCGGGCGCCACGACGAATCCGGATCCCTCGAGCGCCCGCTGGCAACTCGGGGCCACACCCCGGATCCGCAGCACGCTCGACTGCAGCGAGGACGCGACGGGACTCTCCAGGACGCTGGCATCCGGCGGGTCGACGGTCGTGATGGGGGTGCGCCCGAACGGCCCGATGACGTCGGGAAGCCCGGACGTGTCGAGCAGGGCGGTGAACTCGGTGGGCAGTTGCCGCATCCAGGCGGGCGCGATGTTGTCGACCGTTTCGAGGACGCTCGACCCGCGCACCGCCGCCGCCAGCTGAGGTTGGGACGAGGACGTGAGCGGGATCGCCAGCAGCCAGGCCGCGACGAACACCGCGACGGCCTGCACGCAGGCGCCGATCACGCTGTCGACGGACCGCGCGACCGGACTGTGCATACTTCCCCGCGCGGCGCGGCCGAGGACCATGCCCGCGACTTCGCCGACGATCACCAGCACCACGATCAGGGCGATACCGACCAGCACGCGACCGCGGCCCTCGTCCACGTGCACCAGCACGTGCGGGGCGATCAGGATGCCCGCCACCGCACCGAGCACGACCCCGATGAAGGCGAGCACCGACGCCACCGCACCCTGCCGCCAGCCGGACGTCGCGGCGACGAACGCGATCAGCACGATCGCCAGGTCGATCCAGTGCGAGCCCGTCATCGCTCGGCCGCCGGCCGGCCGTGACCGTGGGTCAGATGGTCGTCGTCCAGATCGTTGTCGAGTTCGGCGAGGACGGTGTCGAGGTCGCGGATGTCGTGGCGGTCCCACTCCTGTTCCCAGCCGGAGACCGCGAACAGCGCGGCCAGGATGCCTGCCGTGAAACCCCAGACGAGCATGCCGTCGACGGCGAACGCGGGCCCCTGGTATCCGGCCGGGTGCCGCACCTGGAACCGGTTCCGCGGATCGATCAGGGTGTGCACGGGAACCCGGGCGACGCGTTCCGCCTCCGCGGGATCGACCACGCCGACCTCGCTGGGCTTCTCCCAGTACGCGAGGACGGGAGTGACGTCGAAGCCGGACGGCGGGATGAAGATCTCCTCGAGCACGGCGAGCGGACGGACACCGGACGGGTCGAGTCCCGTCTCCTCCTGGGCCTCCCGCAGCGCGGTGGCGATGGGTCCCTCGTCGCCGGGATCGCTGGCGCCCCCGGGGAATGCCACCTGACCACTGTGCTGACGCATCGTGGACGCACGCTGGGTGAGCAGGATGTCCGCGTCGGCGGGCAGGCCTCCCGACATCAGCGGGTCCGCCTCGACGGGGCCGCCGAACAACACGAGCACCGCCGCCTCACGGGTGGTCGCGCCGCGGGGTGCGCGCCGATCGAGAACGGGGTTGATCCTGTGCGGGTCGGCCGGGGTCCGGTGCACGACCCGGCGCAGCCACGGCGGAACGGCGACACCGTCCACGGAGTTCGTCATGCCGCCACCCCCAGGTTCTGTTCGACGGCGTCCGCGATCTCGTCGACGCTGCGGAACGGCTGCGGCAGGACCTTCGCCACCGTGCCGTCGGGCCGGATCAGCACCGAGACGGGCAGGACCGGCGGGGCTCCGACCGCGACGCGGACGCGCCCGTCGCCGTCCTGCACACCGGGCAGGGTGACGGAGTAGTCGACGAGCCGGGACAGCGCGCTGGACTCGTTGGGATCGGTGTGCACCGTAAGCACGGTAACCGCGTCGCCCGCTCGATCCGAAAACTGCTGCATATAGGGCAGCTCCTCGGCGCAGGGGCCGCACCAGTAGGCCCACAGGTTCAGCAGCGCCGGTTTACCACCGAGCGCGGCGGCCAGATCCACCTGGCTGCCGTCGGCCACGCATTCCAGTGTGATGCCGGACAGCACCGAACCCGGCGCAGGCTCGGACGTGGCCGTCGAGGCCGGGCACGATTCCAGACCCGCCTGCGTCCTGAGTGCCGCGAGCGCGTCGGGATCGGCGCTCACCGCCGTCGGGGTACGGCCACCCGAACCGAACCGGTCCTGGTACGACGGCGTCTCCGCGTCGTCACCCCGCGGCCAGATCGCGACGACGAGAGCCACCACGACCACGAGGGCGGCCAGACTCCACCGCGCTGCGCTAGACACTCGTATCTACCCTCACCTGCCGGCCAGACGCAGCAGATGCTCCGTCTCCGGTCCACGAACCAGTTCGGCGGCGACGTCGGGGTCGATCGGGCCCAGCCCGTACGACGGACAGTCCTTGGCGAGCACACACACCCCGCAGGCGGGCTTGCGGGCGTGGCAGACGCGCCTGCCGTGGAAGATCACGCGGTGCGAGAGCAGCGTCCACTCCTTGCGCTCGATCAGGGCGCCGATCGCGTGCTCGACCTTGACCGGGTCTTCCTCCTCGGTCCACTTCCAGCGTCGGACGAGCCTCCCGAAGTGGGTGTCGACGGTGATTCCCGGCACATCGAACGCGTTGCCGAGGATCACGTTGGCCGTCTTCCGCCCGATCCCGGGCAGCGTCACGAGGTCCTTCAGGTTGCCGGGGACCTCGCCGTCGAAGCGTTCGAGCAGAGCCTGCCCCAGCCCGATCAGAGAATTCGTCTTGTTGCGGTAGAAGCCCGTGGACCGGATGTACTCCTCGAGTTCGGTGCGTTCGGCCTCCGCGTACGCCTTGGCGTCGGGATAGCGGGCGAACAGCGCCGGCGTCACCATGTTCACCCGCACGTCAGTGCACTGCGCGGAGAGGATGGTCGCGACGGCGAGGTCGAGTGGGGTGGTGAAGTCGAGCTCGCAGTAGACGTGTGGGAAGGCCTCGGCGAGCCGCCGGTTCATTCTCCGGGCGCGCCGGACGAGTCCGATCCGGGTTTCGTCCTGTTTCGCGGCCCGCGAACGGGTGCGTCCACGCACTTCGGAGCCGTCGCTGGGGGTCGCATGCACGGGATCAACTCTACGGATACCCGACCGATCCGAATCGCCGCTGTGTCGCTTCTGAGACATTTCCAGTGTTTACTTCCCGGTATGCAAGGTCTCGCTGTGGTCCTCTTCCCAGTGCTGCTGATGCTGTTTGCGCTGGCAATGGAGCGGGTGGAGTTCAGACTCCGCCGGCTCACGGTTCGTCAGCAAGAGGTGGAAGAGTTCCTCGACCAGGCAAGTCACGACGAAGTGGCCACCCTGGCCCACGAAGGTTTCCCCCACGCATTGGCACGCTTCCATCGACGTCGCAAGGGTCGGTCGGGCTTCGAATCCGACGACGCCGCCGTCACCGAAGTGGGCTCACGGCGCGCCAGCTGAGCGCTGGGCAGCCCCCGAATCAGCACACCGCAGGACGCATCCCCCGGTTAACTTTTGCGACTTCCGTGGTATCGGTCACTCAGACCGAGCCGTCTCAACGTAGACTTCAGAGCCGTACCTGTTGCACAGCGACACGCCGCGGATCACCGGGGCATCGTCGACATGCAGCAAATCGCGCACAATATGCATACAGACGAACAATATTCCCAAGGAGCGCACGTGGACGACGTCCTGGCAAGAGCCGGCATCTTCCAAGGAGTCGAGCCCTCAGCGGTAGCGGCGCTGACCAAGCAGCTGCAGCCTGTCGACTTCCCCCGCGGACATGTCATCTTCAACGAAGGTGAGCCCGGTGACCGCCTGTACATCATCGTTTCGGGCAAGGTGAAGATCGGCCGCCGCTCGCCGGACGGCCGTGAAAACCTGCTGACGATCATGGGCCCGTCCGACATGTTCGGTGAGCTGTCCATCTTCGACCCGGGTCCGCGTACGTCCACCGCCACGACGGTCACCGAGGTCCGCGCGGTCAGCATGGACCGCGAAGCGCTCAAGGCGTGGATCGACCACCGCCCCGAGATCGCCGAACAGCTCCTGCGGGTGCTCGCGCGCCGTCTGCGTCGTACCAACAACAACCTGGCCGACCTCATCTTCACGGACGTCCCGGGTCGTGTCGCCAAGGCGCTGCTGCAGCTCGCGCAGCGGTTCGGCACCCAGGAGGCGGGCTCGCTGCGCGTCACCCACGACCTCACGCAGGAAGAGATCGCCCAGCTCGTCGGCGCTTCCCGTGAGACCGTCAACAAGGCGCTCGCCGACTTCGCGCACCGCGGATGGCTGCGCCTCGAAGGCAAGAGCGTGCTGATCTCCGACTCCGAGCGCCTGGCACGTCGCGCGCGGTAGTCCCCGCACCTACGACTGCGGCCACCCCCTCACCGCGAGGGGGTGGCCGCAGTCGTTTCAGCGACTAGTCGAGGCTGCGCAGGTAGGCGAGCTGCACGTTGACGGACTTCTCCGCCACCGGCCACAACTTCGGGTCGACATCGGAGTAGACGTGCTCGACCACCTCGCGGACGGTGGGGGTGCCGCCGAGCTCGCCGATCGCGGCCCGCACCTGGTCGAGTCGCTCCTCGCGATGATCGAGATACTGCTGCGCGACGACGTTCAGTTCGGGCAGTTCGGGTCCGTGGCCGGGCATCACCCGGTGTCCGGATCCGAGGTCCAGCAGGCGGCGCAGCGACGACAGGTAGTCGCCGAGGTCGCCGTCCGTGTCGTCGAGCACGGTGGTGCCGCGGCCGAGGATCGTGTCGCCGGTGAGGACGGTGCCCTCACCTTGCACGGTGAAGGACACCGAATCCTTCGTGTGCCCGGGCGTGGCGATCACCGTGAGGGTGAGCCCCGCGACGTCGATGGTCTCGCCGTCCACGAGGGCGTCTCCGCCGCCCCGAAGGAATTCGGGATCCACCGAACGCACGGGCGCACCGGTCAGTTCGAAGAACCGCTGCACTCCCCCGGTGTGGTCGAAATGACGGTGCGTGATCAGCGTCAGCGCGACCGGTCCGAGTGCCGCGACGCGGGCGAGATGCTCCTCGTCGGCGTCACCCGGGTCGACCACCACACACTCGTCCCGTCCCGGCGCACGCAGAATCCACGTGTTGGTTCCGTCGAGCGTCATCATGCCGGGGTTGTTCTCGAGCATCACCGAGACGATCGGGGTGACCTCCCGCACCTGGGCGTAGGCCGGATGGGCAAGCGTCATGGCACTACGACTCCGGCCGCACTTCGGCGATCAGTTCCACCTCGACGGGTGCGCCGAGCGGCAACTCCGCGACGCCGACGGCCGAACGTGCGTGGGCACCCGCGTCCCCGAACACCTCGCCGAGGAATTCGGAAGCGCCGTTCACAACACCGGGCTGACCGGTGAATCCCTCGGCCGACGCGACGAATCCGACGACCTTCACGATCCGCACCACCGAGTCGATGCCGACGAGCGCGTCGACCGCCGCCAGCGCGTTGAGTGCGCAGGCCCGGGCCGCGGCCTTGGCGTCGTCGTCCGACACGCCTGCGCCGAGCTTGCCCGCGATCGTCAGCTTGCCCTCGACGATCGGCAGCTGCCCCGACGTGTAGACGTAGTTGCCGGTGCGCACGGCGGGCACGTAGGCGGCCACCGGCGGAACGACGGACGGCAGCGTGATGCCGAGCTCGGCGAGGCGAGCGGACCAGTTCTGTGTCTCTGCCACGGCCGTCAGCCCTTCGGACGCTTCAGGTACGCGACGTGCTGCTCACCGGTGGGCCCGGGCAGAACCGTCACCAGTTCCCAGCCGTCGGTGCCCCACTGGTCGAGGATCTGCTTGGTCGCATGTGTGAGCAGCGGAACGGTGGCGTACTCCCAGGAAGTCAATTCACTCATGCCGGTGAGCCTATCCCCCGCACATCCCGGCTCCCAGACTTATAGGCTCGACCCCGTGGTTGCATCCCCAGACCAGCTCACCCCGACGTGGCCCGAGAAGGCCGCGCAGGCCCGGCTGCACTTCGTCTCCGGAAAGGGCGGCACCGGAAAGTCCACGGTGGCCGCCGCGTTGGCTCTCGCGCTGGCCGAGGGTGGGCGTCGCGTGCTGCTGGTGGAAGTCGAGGGCCGGCAGGGGATCGCCCAGCTCTTCGACGTGCCCCCGCTGCCGCCGCAGGAGACGAAAGTCGCGGCCGCCGAGGGTGGCGGGGAGGTCATGGCGCTGGCCATCGACATCGAGACCGCGTTCCTCGAATACCTCGAGATGTTCTACAACCTCGGCTTCGCCGGTCGCGCGATGCGCAAGTTCGGCGCCATCGAGTTCGCCACCACCATCGCACCGGGGCTTCGGGACGTGCTGCTGACCGGCAAGATCAAGGAATGTGTGGTGCGCACCGACAAGTCCGGCAAGCGGGTGTACGACGCCGTCGTCGTCGACGCCCCGCCGACCGGGCGGATCGGCAACTTCCTCGACGTGACGAAGGCGATGGCCGACCTCGCGAAAGGCGGGCCGGTGCGTTCGCAGAGTGAGGGCGTGGTGCGCCTGCTGCATTCCGACGAGACCGTCGTCCACCTCGTGACACTGCTCGAGGCGCTTCCGGTGCAGGAGACCACCGACGCCGCAGAAGAACTGGCCCGCGCCGATCTGCGGCTGGGCACCATCGTCGTCAACCGCACCAGCCCGCAGTTCCTGCCCGCCGAGACGCTGGCCGACGCCGCGAAGGGGCGCATCGACGCCGAAGCAATCCGGGCCGGACTGCAGAAGAGCGGGATCACCCTCGACGAAGAGGATTTCGCCGGGTTGCTCACCGAGACGATCGAGCACGCGTCCGTCCTCGAGGCGCAGGAGGAGAGCGCCGGTCAGCTCAGCGAAGTGGACGGGGCGCGACTGCATCTGCCGTCCCTCGCCGACGGTGTCGACCTGGGCGGGCTGTACGAACTCGCCGAATATCTGACGGAACAGGGTGTCCGATGACCCACACAACTGAACACGAGCGTCGCCGCACCGCCTCCGCTCTCGATGTCGCGGGGATTCTGAAGAACGAGGCGACGCGGATCGTCGTGTGTTGCGGCGCCGGTGGCGTCGGCAAGACCACCACAGCCGCATCGCTGGCACTGCGCGCGGCGGAGCAGGGGCGAAAGGTGGTCGTGCTGACCATCGACCCGGCGCGCCGGCTCGCGCAGGCGCTCGGCGTCGCGGAACTCGACAACACGCCTCAACCCGTGCAGCTCGGACCGGACGCGACGGGCGAACTGCACGCCATGATGCTCAACATGCGTCGCACGTTCGACGAGATGGTCATCGAGCACTCCACGCCGGAGAAGGCGGAGCAGATTCTCGCGAACCCCTTCTATCAGACCGTCGCCACCTCGTTTTCGGGAACGCAGGAGTACATGGCGATGGAGAAGCTGGGGCAGCTCGCCTCCAGCGACAAATGGGACCTGGTGATCGTCGACACCCCGCCGTCCCGCAACGCCCTGGACTTCCTCGACGCACCCCAGCGTCTGGGCGCATTCCTCGACGGTCGCATGATCCGGTTGCTCACCGCGCCGGGTCGCGGTCTCACCCGGCTCGTCACCGGCGCGATGGGCCTGGCGCTGCGCGGCGTCTCCACCATCGTGGGTAGTCAGATGCTGTCGGACGCCTCGAGTTTCGTGCAGTCACTGGACTCGATGTTCGGCGGCTTCCGGGAAAGAGCCACGCGCACTTACGAACTGCTCCGGCAGCCGGGCACGAAGTTTCTGGTGATCGCGGCAGCGGAGCCGGATGCACTGCGGGAGGCGGCGTTCTTCGTCGACCGGCTCGCAGGCGACGAGATGCCGCTCGCGGGCCTCGTCCTGAATAGGACGCACCCCACTCTCAGTTCCCTGTCGGCCGATCATGCGGTCACTGCCGCCGACCAGCTCGGGGACCAAGACCCCCTCACCGCCGCTGTGCTGCGAATCCACGCCCATCGGGCGGTGATCGCCAAGCGTGAGGTCCAACTGCTGAGCCGGTTCACGGCCGCCCACCCTCGGGTGCCGATCGTCGGCGTGCCCTCGCTGCCGTTCGAGGTGTCGGACCTCGAGGCGTTGAGAGCGGTAGGTGACCAGCTCACCCGCACGAGCTGATCAGCTCGCTGCCGGAGAACCGGTCACCCGCCTGTGGCCTGTCTGCGAATCCCAAATTTCAGACAGCGGATTGGTGCTGCCGCTGAGCTTCGAAGAAGTCGGACCATGATTCCACCTCGGGGTGCTGCTTGAGCAACGCCCGGCGCTGACGTTCCGTCATGCCACCCCACACGCCGAACTCGACACGATTGTCGAGAGCATCGGCTCCGCACTGCATCAATACCGGGCAATGCCGGCAAATGGTTGCGGCCTTGCGCTGTGCTGCGCCGCGTACAAAAAGTTGGTCGGGATCGACTTCCCGGCAACGAGCCTGGGTGACCCAGGCGATTCGCGCTTCTGCTTGCTCGACGTCCAGACGGCTGGTTGGGGTGGTCATGTGCATTCGTTTCCCCTCTTCGAGTCTGCACACCCCAGCACCTAGCACGCCGAGGCTGCACCACATAAGCGATGGGGTGTTATCTCCATCACACTGTTCCAACAATTTAGGTAAAGAAACCGCAACGCGCAAGACGAAGAACACGCTTTTTTGGTACGCCCGTCCATACCCCGTGCTCAGGGCATTTTCCTGGCCGAATTCCGCGCCCAACCAGCGCACCCACAGACCCCACGTACTCTGTAGATCGTGTCGATTGCAAAAACAGTGGGGAAGCTCGCGGGATCCTCCGCCTTGGCAGGAGTGCTCCTCGCCGGCGTGATGTTTCCACTCGCCGGCGGGTTCGGTTACGCCTCCAACCGGGCGGCTGACACCGTCGACAACGTCTCCGCGGAACTGGTCGAAGGAACGGTTCCCGCGGTCTCGACGATGGTGGACTCGGCGGGCAATCCCATCGCCTGGCTGTACGACCAGCGGCGCTTCGAAGTCCCCAGCGACAAGATCTCGAACGAGATGAAGCTCGCCATCGTCTCCGTCGAGGACCGCCGGTTCCCGGAGCACAAGGGCGTCGACTGGCAGGGCACGATGCGCGCCTTCCTGACCAACACCACGAGCGGTGAGGTGCAGCAGGGCGCGTCCACCCTCGACCAGCAGTATGTGAAGAACTACCAGCTGCTCGTGGTGGCCAAGACCGACGCCGAACGCCGGGCGGCGATCGAGACGACGCCCGCCCGCAAGATCCGCGAGATCCGGATGGCGCTGACGCTCGACAAGGAACTCACCAAGGACGAGATCCTCACCCGCTACCTCAACCTGGTTCCGTTCGGCAACGCGTCGTTCGGCATCCAGGACGCCGCACAGACCTACTTCGGCATCGACGCATCCGAACTGAACACACAGCAGTCCGCGATGCTCGCGGGCATGGTGCAGTCGAGTTCGGCGCTGAACCCGTACACGAATCCCGATGGCGTCCTCGAACGACGCAACGTGGTTCTCGACACGATGATCTCGAACATTCCCGAGCGCGCCGCCGAACTCCGGCAGCTCAAGGAGACGCCCCTCGGCGTGCTGCCCGAGCCCAACCGGCTGCCCCGCGGGTGCATCGCGGCCGGCGACCGCGGCTTCTTCTGCGACTACGCCCTGCAGTATCTGGCCAACGCCGGCATCAGCCGCGAGCAGATCGACAAGGGCGGCTACCTGATCAAGACGACGCTCGACCCCGCGGTCCAGGCGTCGACGAAGGCGGCGCTCAGCGCGAACGCCAGCCCGGGACTCGACGGCATCGCGAACGTCATGAACGTGGTCCAGCCCGGCCAGGATTCGCACCGGATCCTCGCGATGGGCAGTAGCCGCACCTACGGCCTCGACGCGAACGCCAACGAGACCGTGCAGGCGCAGCCGTACTCACTGGCCGGTCACGGCGCCGGGTCGATCTTCAAGATCTTCACGACGGCCGCCGCCATGGAGAAGGGCCTCGGCACGAACGCCATCCTGGACGTGCCCGGGCGGTTCGAGGCACGGGGCATGGGTAGCGGTGGTGCACGAGGCTGCCCCGCCTCCACGTACTGCGTCGAGAACGCAGGCAAATACCCGGCGGCGCTGTCGGTGACGGACGCGCTGGCACAGTCGCCCAACACCGCGTTCGTCAAGCTGATCCAGGCGACCGGCGTCGCCCCCACCGTCGACATGGCGGTGCGGCTGGGTCTGCGCTCGTACGCGCAGCCCGGCACGTCGGGATTCGACGACCGCAGCATGGCCGACTTCCAGAAGGATCAGAACCTGGGTTCGTTCACCCTCGGGCCCACGTGGATCAATCCGCTGGAACTGTCGAATGTCGCGGCGACGCTCGGCTCGCACGGCAAGTGGTGCCCACCCACCCCCATCGATTCGGTGTTCGACCGTGAAGGCAAGCCCGTCTCGGTCACCCAGCAGGCCTGCGAGCAGGTGGTCGAACCCGGCCTTGCGGACACGCTCACCAACGCCATGAGCAAGGACGACAAGCCCGGCGGCACGTCCGCCGGGGCGGCGGGCAGCGTCGGCTGGACGCTGCCGATGGCAGGCAAGACGGGTACTACGGAATCCCACATGTCCTCGGGCTTCCTCGGATTCACCAACAACTTCGCCGCCGCCGTCTACGTGTTCGGTGACTCGCCGACCCCGGGTGAGATCTGCTCGGCCCCGCTGCGACCGTGTGGCGACGGCAACCTGTTCGGCGGAAACGAACCGGCGCGGACCTGGTATGCGGCGATGAACCCCATCGCCAACAACTTCGGGCCGACGACGCTGCCGCCGGTCGACCAGAAGTACGCGCGGGGTTCGCAGAACGGTCAGGTTCCGGACGTCACCGGGCTGAGCCAGTCGGCCGCGACGTCCCGTCTGCAGGGCGCGGGGTTCACCGTGAACGCGGTCACCACGGAGTCGCAGGCGGCCAAGGGAACGGTCACGAGCGCATCGCCGTCCGGTTCGGCCATTCCGGGGTCGACCATCACGATCTACGTCAGCGACGGGTCGGTGAAGGCCGCTCCTCCGCAGGCGCCGGCTCAGGGGATCCCCGTTCCGCCCATCCAGCTGCCCGGCCTGCCGCCGATCCAGCTGCCGCCCATACCCCGGTAACCCCCACGTGAGTGGGAAAGTGTGGCGGCGCACGCTTTCCCACTCACATGCGGGTCAGAGGCGGGACTTCACCGCGTGCGAGAGCCGCGAACCGTCGGCCTTGCCGCCCGCGAGTGCGCCGGCGGCCTTCATGACCTGACCCATCTGACGCATGCCGGGACGCTCACCGATCTCCTCGGCCACCTGAGCGATCGCGGTGTCCACGACGTCGACCAGTTCCGCGTCGGTCAGCGGCGTCGGGAGGTACTCGTCGATGATCTGCGCCTCGGCCCGCTCCTGCGCTGCCAGCTCACCTCGACCGTTCTCGGTGTAGATCTCGGCGGACTCGCCGCGCTTCTTCGACTCCTTCGCGAGGACCTTCAGCACCTCGTCGTCGGTGAGCTCGCGGGCTTCCTTGCCGGAGACCTCTTCGGTCTGCACGGCGGCCATCAGCATGCGGATGGTGGCGGTGCGCAGCGAATCCTTGGCCTTCATGGCGGCCGTCATGTCGGAGCGCAGTCTTGCTTTCAGTGAATCTGGCATGGGCGAAACGCTACGCGCCCCGATTCGTCCACTGCATCTCGATTGCGCTCATCAGTATCCTGGAAGAGTGTCTGACGAGTTCCGTGCCAACCTGACCCGCGCCGCCCTGGGTACGGCGGGTGCCGCCGCCCTCGGCATCGGCTACGCCTCGCTCATCGAGCGCAATGCGTTCGCGCTGCGTGAGGTCACTATGCCGGTACTCGAACCCGGGTCGTCGACGCTCCGTGTGCTGCACATCAGCGACCTGCACATGATGCCCGGACAGCGGCTGAAACAGAACTGGCTGCGGGAGCTCGACAACCTCGACCCCGACCTCGTCGTGAACACCGGCGACAACCTGTCGCACCAGCGGGCGGTGCCCGCAGTGGTCCAGGCGCTGGGGAATCTGCTCGCCCGCCCGGGACTGTTCGTCTTCGGCAGCAACGACTACTTCGCGCCCAAGCCGAAGAACCCGCTCAAGTACTTCCGCAAGGAACACAAGCGCGTCCTCGGCGAGCCGCTGCCGTGGGGCGACCTGCGGGCCGCGTTCACCGAGCGCGGCTGGTTCGACGTCACGCACGTCCGCCGCGACCTCGAGGTGTCGGGTGTCCGGATCGCGTCGGCCGGTGTCGACGATCCGCACCTCAAGCGCGACCGGTACGACACGATCGCCGGTCCGCCCAATCCGCTGGCCGATCTCCGGCTGGGCATCACCCACTCGCCCGAACCGCGGGTGCTCGACCGGTTCGCGGACGACGGTTACGACCTCGTGCTGGCGGGCCACACGCACGGCGGTCAGCTGTGCCTGCCGTTCTACGGCGCGCTGGTCACCAACTGCGACATCGACCGTTCGCGGGTGAAGGGTCCGTCCAAGTGGGGTGCGCACACCCAGCTGCACGTGTCCGCGGGGATCGGGACGTCGCCGTGGGCGCCCGCCCGCTTCTGCTGCCGCCCCGAGGCGACGCTCCTGACGTTGGTTCCGGCTCAGCGCGGCGGCTCGGACGCCGACGCCGCGCGGGGTCGCACCGAGTCGTCGGAGAGCACCGTTATACGCAACTGACCAGGGGATTTAATGGTGACTGGTTGGGTAATGTAAGCTAGCCGAGGTTCAACACGGGGTGTGGCGCAGCTTGGTAGCGCGCTTCGTTCGGGACGAAGAGGTCGTGGGTTCAAATCCCGCCACCCCGACAGTGTGAGACACCGAGAAGAGGCCTTGACCGGTTCGCCGGCCAGGGCCTCTTCTGCATGGTGGGGGCGTTTTCCGGTTGCAGCGACCCCGCGACGATCCGCCCGTAACCTCAGGCTAGCCTCACCTCATGTCTTCGAGGCTCTACGTACGCGCCGGGCTGGTCGCCCTGGCCACCGTCTTTGTCGCCGCCTGCGGCACCACCGACACCGGGTCGTCCGCCGGCAACGCCGACGTCGCCACCGGCGGCCGCCAGTTCGCCACGGCGGACGCCGAGACCGCCAAGCTCGGCACCGACGCCGAACCGGGCGTCTTCCCCCGGACGATCACCCACGCCCTCGGCCAGACCGTCATCGAGAAGAAGCCCGAACGGGTGATCGTCCTCGACGGCGGTGAGCTGGACGACGTGCTCTCCCTGGGAATCACGCCCGTCGGGCTGGCCAGTCCGGAGAGCGCGGCCGGTCAGCCGTCCTACCTCGCCGACAAGCTGGCCGGGGTGCCGGACGTCGGGACCACCAACAACCTGAACCTCGAGGCGATCTCCGCTCTGAAGCCCGATCTGATCCTGGGCAGCAAGCTGCGCGCCGACAAGCTGTACCCGCAGCTGTCGTCCATCGCGCCGACCGTGTTCGGGATCCGCCCCGGTTTCCCGTGGAAGGAGAACTTCCTGCTGGTCGCCGACGCCCTCGGTGAGGAGACCAAGGCGGAGGAGGTGCTCAACGCCTATCAGACCCGCGCCGACGAGGTCCGGGAGTCCATCACCGGTGAGCCGACGATCTCGCTGGTCCGGTTCATGTCCGGCAAGATCCGCCTGTACGGCAACCTGTCGTTCATCGGCGTCATCCTGAAGGACGTCGGACTTCCGCGTCCGACGGTGCAGAACGTCGACGAACTCGCCGTCGAGGTGAGCCAGGAGACGATCGGAGAGGCGAACGCCGACCGGATCTTCTACTCCAGCTACGGCGCGCCCGAGACCACCGACGAGTCGACCGTGGTCGGCGGCCCGCTGTGGAATCAGATGCAGGCGGTGAAGGACGGCAAGTCCGTGCACGTGAGCGACGAGACCTGGTTCCTCGCGCTGGGGCCCACCGGGGCGATGATCGTCCTCGACGACCTCGAGAACATGCTCGCGGCCTGAGTCACTGCGGGGCAGGCATGAACGCGTCGTAGATTGCCTGCGGCGCACCGTCGATGGCCCAGATGACCATCAGTCCGACGGCCACCGTGAGGGCGGGCCCGAGCACGACCTTCTCGAAGGGCCCGCCCGCCCGGATGGACAGGAACGACGGGAGCCGGAACTCCCACCACCGTTCCTTCCCGAGTGTCAGGAACGGCGCGAGGAAGGGGACGCCCTCCTTGGTGATGGCGTCCCCGAGGCAGTGGGTGGCGCAGCCGAGGGCCACCGCGACTCCGAGTCCGGTGGAACCGGCCTCGGTGGGATACGACTGCCAGGTGAGCGCGGACAGCACCGCGGCGACCGCCGAAACCGCCAGCCAGCCTTTTTCTTTGGCCAGCTCCCCGGCCAGCCCGCGGAGCGCGAGACCGAGGCAGACGAACAGCGTCGCAATGATGGCAGGCTTGCCGAACTGGACGACCAGCGCGGACACCCCGGCCCCGATACCCGCGGCGAACAGGGCCGTGTGGGTGAGCGTGCGGTGCCCGCCCCGCCGCTTGCCGTCGCGTTTGCCCTTGGTGACGGTGTAGAACCCCAGCGACACCGCATCGACGCCCTTCGCGACGACGTTGCTGACCGGACCGAACGAGCGCGAGACCGTGGACTGGCTCGTGTCCAGGTCCGGGAGAAGCGCCGCTCCGGCGCACACCGCCGCGAACGTGAAGGTCTCGGCGGTCGAGGTGGGCCCACCCCAGTCGAGGGGCAGCAGATCTGCCACCGCCAGACCGACAGCCGCACCGGACATTGCATGGGTGGGACCCATCACCATGGAAGACAGCACCTTTCGACCCCGACTCGGGACACGGTCATCCGAGCCGGTGTCCTGACACCGCCCAACCTAGCAACAACATCCGACACACCCGTCACACCCCTGTGAGTACTTCTCAACCACGGGCGGTTGAGAAGTACTCACGGGCGCGAAGCGCAGTGGCGTCCGTCCCCGCTCGAGGTGGATGATGGAAGTGCACTGCGTGCAGTCGGGCGGAGGAGGGTCGTCGTGGAAACTGTGATCGTGTTCGTTCTCGCCGTACTGATCTATTGGTGGGGCCTGCTCTGAGCCTGCCCCACCAACGACCTCAGTTCTGGCTCTGCCCTTCCCGGACACCGATTTCCACTCGCTTGCCCAGGTCGGGGTCGACGCTCTTCCAGTAGTCGAAGACCCGCAGCAGAACCGGTTCGCTGACACCGCCGAGTGCGTGGCCGACGATGTTGTTCACCAGGCGGTCGCGTTCGTCGTCGCTCAGAACCTCGCGGACGAGCGTGCCCGCCTGCGTGAAATCGCCGTCTTCGGCGTGTTCGATGTAGCCGGCTCGCACCGACTCGCCGTCGAACGCCCACAGGCCCTCGTCGCCCGCGAGCGACGCGTCGGCGTGCGGGCCGCCGTAGGAGTTCGGCGCGTACACCGGGGTCTCGGGCGAATTGGTGGCGTACCGCATCGCACCGTCCTGCGAGTACGAGTTCACCTGGTTCTTCGGCGCGTTGACCGGCAGCTGCGCGTAGTTGGCGCCGATGCGGTACCGGTGCGCGTCCGCGTAGGAGAAGACCCGCCCCAGCAGCATCTTGTCGGGCGAGAAGCCGATTCCCGGAACGACATTCGACGGCTCGAACGACGCCTGCTCGATCTGCCCGAAGAAGTTGTCGGGGTTCCGGTTGAGGGTCCACTTGCCGACCTCGATCAGCGGGTAGTCCTTCTGCGACCACACCTTGGTGAGGTCGAACGGGTTGAACCGGTAGTCCTCGGCCTCGTCGACGGGCATGACCTGAACCTTCAGCGTCCAGCTGGGGAACTCGCCGCGCGCGATCGTGTCGTACAGGTCGGCGCGGTGATGATCGGGGTCGTTGCCGGCGAGGGTGTCGGCCTCGTCCTGCGTGAGGAACTCGATGCCCTGATCGGTCTTGAAGTGGTACTTGACCCAGAACCGTTCGCCGTCGGCGTTGACCCACTGGTACGTGTGCGAGCCGAAACCGTCCATGTGACGCCACGTCTTCGGGATTCCGCGGTCACCCATCAGCCAGGTCACCTGGTGCGCGGACTCGGGCCGCAGCGTCCAGAAGTCCCACTGCATGTTGTGGTCGCGCAGACCGGATCCCGGCAGTCGCTTCTGCGAGTGGATGAAGTCGGGGAACTTGATCGGGTCCTTGATGAAGAAGACGGGCGTGTTGTTGCCGACGAGGTCGTAGTTGCCGTCCTCGGTGTAGAACTTCACGGCGAATCCGCGCGGGTCACGCCAGGTGTCGGGGCTGCCCTGCTCGCCGGCGACGGTGGAGAAGCGCACCAGCGACTCGGTCTCGGCGCCGGGCTGGAACAGCGCGGCCTTCGTGTAGCGGCTCACGTCGTGGGTGACGACCAGTTCGCCGAATGCACCGCCGCCCTTGGCGTGGACGACGCGCTCCGGGACGCGCTCGCGGTTGAAGTGGGCCAGCTTCTCGATCAGGTAGTGGTCGTGCAGCAGGATGGGGCCCTGTGTGCCCGCGGTGAGGGATTCGTTGTCGCTGGCGACGGGAATTCCGAAGTTGTTGGTGGTGGCGCGCTGTGTTTCAGGCATGGCAAAGCCTCCAGGTTGCATCGGGTGAGGGTGTAGCGGTGGGGAGGACTGGTTCAGGACAGGGCTGCTGCCGACCCGGTCCCGCTCTGCGCGCCGGTCTGGCACTGCGAGCAGAGCCCCCAGAAGACGACCTCGGCCTCGTCGATCTCGAAACCGTGGGCCTGCGAAGGGTCGAGGCACGGAGCCTCACCGACTGCGCAGTCCACGTCCACGACGGTCCCGCAGCTGCGGCACACGAGGTGGTGGTGGTTGTCTCCGGTACGGGTTTCGAACCGTGCGGGCGATCCCGCGGGCTCGATACGTCTGAGCAGGCCGGCCGCGGTGCACGCCTTGAGGACGTCGTATACCGCCTGGGTGGAGACCGATCCCAGCTCTTCACGAACTACGGCCGCAATGTCGTCGACGTCGGAATGCGGCCGTACGGCAACCGCATTCAACACTGCAACGCGTGGTGCTGTGACACGCAGGCCCACCCCGCGCAGCTGCGCTTTGGGATCCGTGGCGTGTCGCATGTGTTCCAGTATCGCGCCTTTTTGGAATTAGTCAAGAAAAGGATGTGTCGGAGGTTCTTGACATGTCGGAAATCTCCGACATAAAGTCGCGGCGTGCCCGACGACGACGTCTTCATCGCCCTCTCGAACCCCGTGCGACGGCGCCTGCTGGAAATCCTGGTGGACGGACCACTCACCGCCGGAGACCTCGCCGGCCGGTTCGACCTCAGCCGCCCCGCGGTAGCAGAGCACCTACAGGTGCTGCGCCGGGCCGGACTCGTCCGCGACGAACCGTCCGGACGGCAACGGCACTACCACCTGACCGCCGAGCCGCTCGCCGACGTCGGCGACTGGCTGCACCCGTTCGAGCGGTTCTGGCGTGGCCGCTTGCGCACACTCGCCGACTTCCTCGAGGAGGACTCGTGACCGACCGCACCACCACCACCATGATTTCCGTCGACCAGTTCATCGCCGCGCCGCCCGCCAAGGTGTGGCGCGCCCTCACCGAGCCGGACCTGCTCGCCCGCTGGTGGGCCGCGGGCGACATCGCCGCCACGGTCGGGCATCGGTTCCACCTCGAGATGCCCGGCTGGGGCGCCGTTCCCTGCGAGGTGGTCGAGGTCGAACCCGAGCGGCGCTTCGTCTACACGTTCACCGAGAACTGGACGCTGGTCTGGCGCCTCGTTCCCGAGGGTGCAGGCACCCGCCTGTTCCTCGATCATTCCGGCTTCGATCTCGACGACAAGCGCAGCCGCGACGCGTTCGAGCGGATGGGTCCGGGCTGGCGCGACACCGTGCTGCCCCGTCTCGCCGACGTGGTCGCGGACATCGGACCACGACCTGCCTGATCATCGGGTCAGCGGAGCTGCGCGGGTCCCGTGGTCATCCGGCCGTCCGTGATCACGATGCCGTGGTGCGTGCCGGGCGTCAGCCAGGCACCGAGGGTGGGACCTTCGGCCGCCACGTCCACGCGGGCATATCGGAAGTGGCCCCGCAGTCGTGCGGATGCCGTCACGAGGCCGCGGTCGCCGGGCTGCGCGAACCCCAGCGCTCCGGCGATCGGCAGTCGCGGGCCGCGTGGCCGAGTGCTCGTGGTGACACGCCATACTTCGGACGACGCCTCGAAGTCGCCGTGCACGTCGCCGCCGAACTCGGCCGGCACCTTCGGCAGGCTCCAGTGCACCCGTCCGCCGTGAACGGAGGGTTCCGAATCCACGGCGATGAACGGGACCGCCATGCGGGGTAGGACGCCGATGCGACGACCGGGCGCGCAGAGCACCGGACTCGCGAGGATCTCCCGGTACGGGCCGACCGGCGAGTCCAGGTAGTCGACCATCATCGCCAGGGTCAACGGCACGGTGGCGCCGTCGGGTCCGAGCGCGCGGGCGGCCGCAGTGCTGCGATGCCACCACAGCGTCGCGCGGACTCCCGCCGGCCACGGGGGCGGCGAACTCTCGGGCCAGTCGGTGCGCTGGGTGGTCGATTCAGGCACGCTCCACATCGACTGTCTCCTTTCGGGTTGCGACCGTCAGCGGGAGCCGCAGCGCACCCGGCGCGTCGGCGGGCACCACCGGACTCCGGGGCGGCGACGGTTCGATACGTACGTATGGCTTGCCCGGTTCGGGCCGGGCATCGACCTCACCCTTGTTGGGCCACAACGCGAATGCACGCTCGGCCTGGGCGGTGATGGTCAGCGACGGGTTGACCCCGAGATTCGCGCTCACCACGGAACCGTCCGCCACGTGCAGGCCGTCGTGTCCGTACGCCCGCAGGTAGGGGTCGACGACACCGGTGTCCGGCGAGTCCCCGATGGTGCAACCCCCGAGGAAATGCGCGGTCATCGGAATGTTCACGACGTCGGCGAACGAACCGCCGGGGTCTCCTCCGATCCGCTCGGCCACCCTGCGGATGGCCGTGTGACCCTGCGGGATCCATTCGGGCGGTGGATCTCCGGGTCCGGGCCGGCTGGTCACCGCGCGGCCGAGGCGGCCCTTCCCCTTGGCCAGCTCGAGCGAATTGTCGTCGGTCTGCATCACGAGCGCGATCACGGTGCGCTCCGACCAGTGCCGTACCGACAGGCTGCGCACGAACGCCCCAGGGCGACGCAACGCCACACCCACCGTTTTCAGCAGCCGCGGCGTCCTGCCGCCGCCGTCGCTGAGGACCGTCTGCAACAGTCCGATCGCGTTGCTGCCCTTGCCGTACCGGACGGGTTCGATGTGGGTGTGATCATCCGGGTGGAACGAGGACGTGATGGCCACACCCTTCGTGAAGTCGGTGGCGCGGTTCCTCGCCGTGGCCGCGAGGACCGCCTCGGAGTTGGTGCGCACCACCGATCCCAGCCGCGGCGACAACCGCGGCAGCGCACCGGATTCCTTCATCGCCAGCAGCAGCCGGGCGGTGCCGTACGTGCCCGCGGCGACCACCACCTGGTCGGCGGTGAACGTGTGCTCCCGCTTGCGGATTCCGTCGGTGCGGCGGGTCCGCAGCTCGTAACCGCCGCCCGCCCGGGGGTGCAATGCCTTCACCGTCGTCAGCGGATGTACCACGGCGCCCGCCTTCTCGGCGAGGTGGAGGTAATTCTTCACGAGCGTGTTCTTCGCGCCCACCCGGCAACCCGTCATGCAACTGCCGCACTCCGTGCACCCCGTGCGCTCGGGTCCCACTCCGCCGAAGAAGGGATCGGCCACCCGCGATCCCGGTTCGCCGAAGAAGACGCCCACCGGTGTGGACGTGAACGTCTCACCGGCGCCCATCTCCTCGGCCACCTCGCGCATGACGGCGTCGGCGGGGGTGAACGACGGATTGGTCGTCACGCCCAGCATCCGTTTCGCCTGCTCGTAGTACGGGGCCAGCTCCGCCTGCCAGTCGGTGATGTGCGCCCACTGCTTGTCCTCGAAGAAGCGGCGCGGCGGCTGGTAGAGGGTGTTCGCGTAGTTCAGCGACCCACCCCCGACGCCCGCCCCGGCCATGACCAGGACGTCGGGGAGGAGGTGGATCCGTTGCACGCCGTAGCAGCCCAGCCACGGCGCCCACAGGTAGCGCCGCAGCCGCCAGCTCGTCTCGGGCAGCTCGTCGTCGGCGAAACGCCTGCCCGCTTCGAGAACACCGACCCGGTAGCCCTTCTCGGTGAGCCTGAGCGCCGCGACGCTGCCGCCGAAACCGGAGCCGACCACGATCACGTCGTAGTGCGTCACGCGACGGTCTCCTTCGCGGCCCTGCGTCGTGAGACGTAGTTCTCCTGGTCGAAGCGCTGCAGCTGGGAGCGGAACTTCCAGGTGAAGGTCGGCCACTGGACGGAGTTCCGTCCCTCGGAGTCGTAGTACCAGCTCGAGCAGCCGCCCTTGTTCCAGACGGTGGACTGCAGGCCGGACTGGATGCGGGTGTTGTACCGGCGCTGCGCCTCCTCGGTGACCTCGAAGGCGGTGATGCCGCTGTGGTGCATCGTGTTCAATGCGTCGGCGATGTACGCGGACTGCGATTCGAGCATGTAGACGATGGAGCTGTGCCCGAGGTTGGTGTTGGGACCGTACATCAGGAACAGGTTGGGGAACCCGGCGACGGTGGTCCCCTTGTACGCGCTCGGGCTCCCTCCCCAGTGCTCGGCGAGCGTGCGGCCGTTCGCACCGCGCAACGCGTGCGCCACAGGCGGTTCCGTCGGCGTGAAGCCGGTCGCGAAGATGATGGTGTCGACCTTGTGCACGCCCCCCACCGCGTCGACCACGCCGTCCGGCGTGACCCCGGCGAGTCCCGCGTCTACGAGCGTGACGTCGGGACGGTCGAGGGTTCGGAGCCAGTCGTTCGACAGAAGCATCCGCTTGCAGCCGATCGTGAAATTCGGCGTGAGCTTCCGGCGCAGTTCGGGATCGCGCACCTGCCTGCGCAGGTGCACCTTGGCTACCATTTCGAACACCGGCAGCAGCCCGGTCGCGTGTGCAAGCACACCACCCAGAGCCTCGCGAAAGCTGTACACGGACCCACGGACAGCCTTCTGCACCAACGGCAGTCGCCGGTAGAGGCCCTTCTCGGAGCCGGACAGTTCGCGGTCGAGGCGCGGGATCACCCAGGCGGGCGTGCGCTGGAACACGGTGAGATGCTCGGCCGCGGGCGCGATCTCCGGTACGAACTGCACCGCAGACGCACCGGTGCCGATGACGGCCACGCGCTCACCGGCGAGGTCGTGGTCGTGGTTCCACGTCGCCGAATGGAACGTGGTGCCGCCGAACGTCTCCAGCCCCGGCATGTCCGGGACGCTGGGCGTCGACAGCGCACCCGTCGCGGCCACCACGACGTCGGCCGTCAGCGTTCCGCGGCTCGTCCGGACGGTCCAGATGGCCTCGCCATCGTCCCAGTGCGCTTCCTGCAGTTCACAATCGGTCAGCACCCGGGACCGGACACCGGTGTCGGCCGCGACCTTCTTCAGGTAACGGTGGATCTCGGGTTGGCGGGCGAACGTGTGACTCCAGTCGGCGCTCGGCGCGAACGAGTACGAGTACAGCGACGTCGGAACGTCGCACGCACACCCCGGGTAGGTGTTGTCTCGCCACGTGCCGCCGACGTCGTCGCCGCGCTCGATGATCAGGACGTCGGCCTGCGGTTGCGTCTGCAGGATGCGCGCCGCCAGTCCCATACCGGCGAAACCTGCCCCCACGATGAGGGTGTGTACGTGCTGCGGAAGATTCACGACTTCTCCACCTTCGATTCCCACACGGGCAACAGCCGCGCGCGTAGTGACTGTTCGGCCTCGGGGGTGCGGAACAGTGCCGACACCGCCAGGCCGCGAACCAATTCGATAGTGAGCTCGATGGCGTCGGCGTCGAACCGATCGCCGAACACCACCGCCGACCCGCGGCGCAGAGCGTCGTTGACCTTCCGCTCGAGCGGAACCGTCGCCTCGTACAGCGCCGGGTCGGTGCGGGCGGCCACCCACAGCTCGAGGGCCGCATAGAACAGCGGGCCGGAGAAGGCGTCGGCGAGCACTTCGACGCCCCGACCAGCATCCACTTCGGCCGCGAGGATCTCCTCCAGCCGCTTGTCCACGAGATGTTCCACGGCGGCCACCACCAGCGACTCCTTGGTCGGGAAATGGTGTAGCTGCGCGCCGCGCGACACCCCCGCCCGCCGCGCGATGCCCTGCGTGGTGGTGCGGGCGTACCCGAGCTCGACCAGGGAGTCGACGGCCGCGTCGAGCAGCTTCGTGCGCATCGCCGCGGTCCGCTCGGCCTGCGTGCGGGTCGGCTTGGCTACTTCTGTGTCAGGTGTCACACCCAGCACTGTAGGCCGAAAAAAGAAAACAGTCCAGACTGCTTTTAAGTTTGCGCTACGCGCCTGTGAGTACTTATCAACCGCCGGACGTTAATAAGTACTCACGGGCCTAGGGCACCAGGCGGTACCGCAGCATCATGTCGTGGTCCTCGTGATCGAGCATGTGGCAGTGCCACACGTAGCCCTGCAGGGGATGCGACGACTGCTCCATGTGGCCGTGGCCGCCTTCGGAGTGATCCATCGTGTGCGCCGACATCCCGAACGTGGCGTCCGGGTCGAAGCCGAGTTCGTCGGCGGTCGGGAACCGGACGATGATCCGGGTGATCGAGTTCGCGTCCGCGATCACCGTGTCCTTGAAACCCGACTCCCACACCTGGGGCGAAAGGTTCGGCCCGAGCACGAACGGATCCGCCGACGGCGTCCACCGCATCCCGACCGCAGGCACCGGGACCGCCTGCATCAGGGCGTTCGTGTCGATCGCCTGCCGTCCGATCACCCGGAACGTCACCAGATGGAGGTGGATCGGATGCGGTTCGGGCGTGACGTTGACGATGTTCCACTGCTCGACGGTTCCCTGCCGGGGCATCTCGATGTCGTCGGTCGTGTAGCGCAGGTTGTTCAGCGACATCAGCGGCGACGGCTGACCGAGACCCTGCGCGAGCTGCATCACCGACACGTTGCGCACCACCGACGGCCGCGCGACGGGCGGGAGGACGGCGAGACCACGGCTTGCGCCCCGCAAAGTCTCCGGCACGCCACCGGTGAACCCGGCGGCGGTCCCCACCCGGAACCGGCAGAACCGCGGCATGATCTGCACCCCGCGCTGCGCGACCTGCGCCGGTATCGGCTCGTCGTTGCGGAGTTCCACCGTCGTTCCGGGTGCGAGGGTCCCGAAGTCGACGAGGAGGTCCACCCGCTCGCCGGGTCCGAGCCGGACGTGGTCTGTGGCGACCGGCGCGTCGAGCAGCCCGCCCTCCGCGCCGATCACCCAGAACCTCATCCGGTTCTCGAAGAAAAGATTCCACACGCTGAACGATGCGGCGTTCACCATCCGCAGGCGGTACAGGCCCCGCGCCACCGACATTTCCGGCCACACCTTGCCGTTCACCACCCCCACGTCACCAGGTGTGGCTGCCTCCCAGCTGCCCTGCGGATTCAGCGGGTTGGATCGGACACTCTGCCGTCCGTCGTCGGTGAAGTTCTTGTCCTGCAACACCAGCGGAAGTTCGAATTCGCCCGACGGCAAACCCAGCGGGTTACCGCTCCGACCGGTGTCGTACTCGTCGCGCAGGAGGTACATGCCCGCCAGCCCGGCGTAGATGTTGAGCCGGGTGACGCCCATCGCGTGGTCGTGATACCAGAGCGCGCACGCGTCCTGCTGATTCGGGAACTCGTGCACCATTCCCTCCCCGGGCCGCATCGTGTCCTCGGGGTGTCCGTCGAACTCGGGGGGCGTCCGGCCGCCGTGCAGGTGCAGCGACGTCGGCACCTGGGTGCGGTCCTGCTCGCTCACGCCGTGGATCCGCGTGTCGACGTCGGCGGCGAGGGGGTTGCTCGCGATGTCGTTGCGATAGGTCAGCGAGGTCCGTTCGCCGACGTGAGCTTCGATCGTCGGGCCGAGGTAGTCCATTCCGCCGTAGCCGAGGGCCGGGGACGCCGGCAGGTCGGGATGGAACACGTGCGTCGTGCTGCTCGCGTGCACCTCGACGGAGCTCCCACCCACCATCGGCAACGGCGGCAACTGTTCCCGGAACGGCTGGAGCGGCGGCGAGGAGAAGACGAACGGCCGCAGCGGATCGATCCCGAACGGGTAGGCGCTCGCCGATCCCACCCCGACCGCACCGAGCCCGGCCGTCAGCGCCAGTCCACGAACGAACGACCTACGCGGAATCCGTCCATCCATTCGGAGGAGCCCCCTGCACGGTGAGAACAGCATTGCGAATCGAGTAGCCGACGGTACCGCAACCCCTGCCCCTCTCACCGGGTTTACGGGGCGTCCCTTCGCACGGCGGCCGTCGTCGTGCCAGTCTGACCCCATGACTGGTGCAGCTCCGAAGAACATGGCGTGGATCCCCGGGAGCACCTTCTGGATGGGTTCGGAGGACTTCTACCCCGAGGAACGGCCCGTCCACCAGGTGACCGTCGACGGGTTCTGGATGGACACGCACCAGGTCACCGTCGCCGAGTTCCGGCGATTCGTGAAGGCCACCGGTCACGTCACGACCGCCGAGATCGCCCCCGACCCCGCGCAGTACCCGGGCGCGGATCCGGCTCTGCTCGTGCCCGGTTCGCTCGTGTTCACCCCCACGGCGGGACCCGTCCCGCTCGACGACTTCACCCGCTGGTGGTCGTTCACCCCGGGCGCGGACTGGCGGCACCCGGAGGGTCCTGACAGTAACGTCGGCGGACGCGAACGCCATCCCGTCACGCACGTGTCGTGGTTCGACGCCCGCGCCTACGCGGAGTGGGCGGGCAAGGACCTGCCGACCGAGGCCGAATGGGAGTTCGCGGCCCGCGGCGGCCTGGACCGGAAGCCGTTCGTGTGGGGCGAGGAGCACGAACCGGGCGGCAGGCCCGGCGGAAACGTCTGGCAGGGACGGTTCCCCTGGGAGAACCTCCTCGAGGACGGCTTCGCCGGGACGTCGCCGGTCGGCCATTTCCGGCCCAACGGTTACGAACTCAGCGACATGGCCGGCAACGTGTGGGAGTGGACCACCGACTACTTCACGGTGGATCACTCCGAGAGCGGGAAGAACGTCGCACCCACCAGTTCCTGCTGCATTCCGACCAACCCGAGAGTCGACACGGCACGCGCCGAGAACCCGGACGAGCCCTACGCGCGCCGCGTGATCAAGGGCGGCTCGCATCTGTGCGCGCCCAACTACTGTCTGCGCTACCGACCCTCCGCCCGGCAGGGTGACACCGAGGAGACGTCGACGTGCCACATCGGGTTCCGGTGCATCATCCGCCCGTGACGGGCGTTCTCACCTGACGCGGATGATGACAAGCGGGTCCGAAAGGTGTTCGCTCGAGATGTGCGGTCGACGAAACTGTCTGTGGCGCTGGCCAGGGAAGCTCTGGCCGCGCGCACCGAAACGGCCAACGGCTGGTTGCAGGGCACACCTCCCGGCCGTACCGTTCGGCGCGTCATCGACGGGCTGATCGAGATCGAACTCGTCGACCGGTCGATGACGCTCGCCGCGAGGATCTTCACGTCGGTACTGCCCGTGATGATTGCGGCATCGACGCTGAGCGGTTGGAACGTGACCGCACGCACCATCAAGACCCAGTTCGGCTTCGACCCCACGGAGTTGTCGTCCACGTCCGGCACCGTCGACACCACCGACGCCTCCTTCGCCGCGTTCGGCGTGGTGGGCCTGCTGATGGTCGCAATCAGCGGTACGTCCTTCGCGAGGGCACTCGCCCGGATCTACGGAAAGATCTGGAACGTCCCGTCGATCAATCTTCGAGACGCCTGGCGGTGGCTCGTCGTCCTGTTCGCGGTCGCAATGTCGGGGACGGCGATCGGCGTGGCCAGCGAGCTTACGAGCATCCGATTCATCGGACCACCTCTCGCAGTCGCCGGGGAGTTCGCGGTGTGGATGGCCGTGTGGACCCTCAGTCCGTACCTGTTGACGATAGGCACCCTCAAGGGTCGCGTGCTCTGGGCGACGGGCGCGCTGACCGCCGCCGCGCTCACCGCTCTCCACGTCGGCGGACGTCTCGTCCTGCCCCGGATCACCGCCGCCGCGCAACACCAATTCGGGCCGCTCGGCCTGGTGTTCACCGCGATCAGCTGGCTGTTCGTCCTCTCCGTCGTCATCGTGGGTTCCGCGGTGATCGTCAAGGCCATCGCGCTCGACGAGGGTTACGTCGGGCATTACCTGCGCGGACCGGATGCCGTCGCGTCAGAACAAGCCGCCGAACCCCTTGCCCAGGACGACGGCGCCCATCACGAGTAGCAGCACGCTCATCACCGCGGCGTTGTTGGCCTGGAGCCAGACCTTGAGGTTGTCGAGGGTCCCCCGCATCTTGTCGGCGGCGACGGCGTAGGCGATCACCGGGACGAGGACGGTCGATCCGGCCAGCACGGTGTACACGATCAGGGCCACCACCTGCTCGCCGCCGTTCACCCCGGCCGTGCCGATCCCGACGCCCGCGGACACGCAGAGCAGCAGGTTCTTGGGATTGATTGCCGCCAGCGCAAATCCGAGACCGGTGGATTTCACGAAGTTCAGGTCGTCGACGGCCTGCATCCACTTCGGTGGCTCCGCGTGGGCGTTGCGGCTTCTCCACTGCCGTCCCGCGAGCAGGAGCAGCAGCACACCGAGAACCACCTTCACCCAGGACGCCGTCGCGGAGGGACCGTCGGAGTCGGACGTGTCGATGCTGCCGGCGAGGAGCATGAAGATGCCCGTCGCGGCGAGGATCCCCAGGATCCAGCCGACACCGAAGCCCGCGCTGGCACCGCCCGCACGCTTCGACAGCAGCATCAGGATGACGGCGATGATCGGTATCGGCGAGATCGCCACACCTACCGCGAGCGGTAACAGTTCTCCGATGACTGAGCCCATGTCCGAACCCTAGGGTCGGGGCGTCGTCTCCGCCTCGCACGTGTCGGGTGAACCGCACGTGAGTGGCAAAGTGTGCCGGGGGACGCAGTGGCACTCACGTGGGGAGGGTGCGGACCAGCCGTTTCTGCGCGTCGACGAACGCGCGCCGGGTCGATTCGCCGATAGTGTCGGTGGCCGGGAACATGTCCAGCGCGATTCCCTGACTCGCGAGCCGGTCGTCGTCCCAGTACTCGGACACCTCACTGCTCAGACCGCTGAGATAGAGGCGTCCGCCGACAGCGGACAACCGGTCGGCGTAGTTCCCGATCACGGAGAAGAACGTGGCGCCCAGCGTCGTCCGGCCGCGCAACCGGAGAATGACCTCGGCGCGCTCCGCCTCGCCCGGATCCGGGAGAAGCACCTGCAGCGTGCGGGCACCGGCGTAGAACAGGCTTCCGTACACGTCGAGGACGACGATCTCGCGGCTGGCGAGCACCTTCGGCGCGGGCGTCTCGAGGAACGTTCCGCGCGGACCCGGAACGAGGCGCACCACCTTGAGATCCACCGCTTCCTGATTGAGTTGCAGCAGCAGCGACAACGCCACCCCGATCCCCACCGCGGCGGTGACCGGGAGCAGCAGCGTCGCAACGAACGTCGTGATCAGTGCGATCTTCGAGCTGGGACCGCTGCGGAGGATTGCCGCGATCCGGGACGGGCGGATCGACCCGACCGCGGCAAAGATCAGCACCGCAGCGAGGGTCGGCATCGGCACCTTCCCCACCAGCGACGAGAACGCCGCGAGGATCACCGCCATCCACAGCCCGGAAAAAATTGCGGCCCAGCGTGTCTTGCCACCCGCCGACGTGTTGATCGCGGTCTGCCCGACCGAACCGCCGACCGGCATCCCACCGAACAGTCCCGACGCGACATTGCCGACGCCCTGCGCGGTGAAGTCCTCGTTGGGTCTGGACCTCGTGCCGTCGAGGTTGGGTGCCGCCTCGGCGACGCCCGCACCCTGCACGAGCACGATCGCCGCGACCGCCGCCGCGCCGCCGATCAGGCTGGGCGAGAGCAGACCGAGGTCCGGGATCTGCGGCAGCGGAAGTCCGGTCGGGATGGTTCCGACGTCGGCGACGGACGCCACGCTGTCGAGGCCGAACGCCACGACGGCCACGGTCGGGACGAGCAAGGCGATCAGGGAACCGAACAGTGCCAGCCGTGTGCGGGCGAGGACGATCAGCAGGAGCAGCGCGGTGACGCCGATCGCCAGCGACGGCAGGTCGATCCGAGCCGGGTGGAGGAGGACGCCGAATGCCTTCTCGGCGGAGAACGACCCCTCGGCGTCGGCGCCGGCGAGGTCCGGGAACTGTCCGAACACGATGTTGACGGCGATGCCGGTGAGTAATCCGGTCATCACCGAATGCGACACGAATCGGGTGTATCGGCCGAGCCGCAGGAGCGCGGCGACGATCATGATGGCCCCGGCCAGCAGTGTGAGCAGGATCAGCGCCGAGGACTTGTCGGCGTCCGGCACCTCCGCCAGCGCCGAGCCGGCGGCCAGCGCGGATGCACTGGTCGTGGTGATCACCATGAGCTTGGTGCTGGTCTGCATGCCGCCGAACACGGGCCCGACGAGGCTGGCGTACAGGCCGTGGATCGGGCTGACCCCGGCGAGCACGCCCGACGCCATGCCGTCGGGCACGCTGGCGATGGCACCCGGCAGTCCGGCGACGAGGTCGGCTTTCAGGTGACGCTTCTCGGGCAGGCGCGCGCCGACCCACCCACGCACCGCGGCCCCGACGGGTTTCATTCGTCGAGTGTCGGTCCCGCGAAGCCGATTGTCGTCACACCTCGGAGGTGAAACCCAGTCGTCCTGCGTGAGCGTCACCCGGCGGACAGGACGCGGTCCGCGAAGGCGAGGGAGTCCGGCATGGAGGCCATCAGTGATTCGCGGTGGTTCTCGGCGACGAGTTGCTGGTATTCGACGTTCGCGCCGTGCTGCTGCATCTCGGCGAGCTGCGCCCACGTCAACGGAATCGGCACCGAAGTGTCGGACAGACTGTGCACCACCCGCAGAGGGCGGTCGAAGCCGTCGACGGGCACCTGCTGCATCTCCCGGAACAGCTCCCGGAACTGCTCGTTCCACAGCGGCGCCGCGAACAGGTCGCCGACCGAAGTGGGATGGGCGAGCAGGTACCGGCCGAGTTCCCGGCTGCACGTCACCTTCGCCAGCTCCATCAGTTCGATTCCCTTCGGCGACAGGTAACGCCGGATGTCGACCTCGGGCCGCTGGTCGTCGATGCCGGCGAGGGTCAGCAACGCGTAGTTCACGATTCCGGTTGTCGGCAGTGCCGGAATCGCGGGACCCGCGGCCGGGAAGAGCTGTTCGAGGTGCGTCGGCGCCGCCACGGCGACCGCACCCCGGTAGTCGAGTGCGGGTGCCCGGGCGGCGGCGTCGCGGGCGGCGAAGTAGGTCGCGTGCCCGCCCTGCGACAGCCCTGTGACGATCCACCGGTCGCTGAGCACGTCGCCGTAGATGTCGTGTGCGGCCAGGACGATGTCGACCGCGTTCGCGGCGGCCGCAGGGCCGTCGAGGTAGGCATTGACACCCGGCGTGCCGATTCCCGCGTAATCCGTTGCCGCGACGGCGTATCCGGCGGCGAGCCACTGTTCGACCGCGGGCAGTTCGACGTAGTTGAGCCCGGCGACCGACGGTGCGCACTGGTCGGCGATCCCGACCGTGCCGTGTGCGTAGGAGACCACCGGCCAGCCGCCGTCCGGTGGATCACCACGGGGAAGGAAGACCGATCCGGTCGACTCACCGGTCGCGGTCGCGGTGCGCAGCGTCGAGTAGCGGACCCGGACGCTGTCGCCTGCCTGGGTGGGGACTGCGGCGGGTGGAAGTTCTTCCTGCGACAGCAGGATTCTCGGCTGCGCGGAGGCCTCGTTGGCGCCGGTGAGCAGCAACAGAACCGCCACCACGGCGACCCCGAGCACTCTCATCGGCCCAGTATCCACCCGCAACCGACACGTGAGTGGCAAAGCGTGCGGGAGCACACTTTGCCACTCACGTGGGGGGGTGTCCCTATGGTTTTCGTC
>NZ_LTCZ01000420.1:0-24309 GCF_001583455.1 Rhodococcus sp. LB1
GGACCGACTCGAAGTGGGGCGGCGGGCACCTGAGCAGCCGGACGGTGTCCAGCGAACAGTCCGATCCGCAACTCGAACCCTGAGTGATTCCGGCCTGCCCTCGGAGTGTGAGACTCGTCAAGTTTGTCCATTTCGGTTTCCCTGTTGCCTGATCAGTGGCGACACTGGTGAAGCAGACATTTAACGTGGACGAAACAATGAGGTGGATTGTGTTGGGGCGCTCGAAGGCAACCGTGGTGTACTCGGTGTCGGGTCGACCGTCCAACCCGTTCGCGCGACCTGTCGATCGGTTCGCGGCCACCCTGAAATCCGTCATCGTCGCCCTCGCGGGTGTCGCGATCGTGTTCGCCGCCGTGATCGGCACCTGGGAATACCACCAGGAGAGTGCGCGGGTCGCGCAACAACGCGCCACGACCACCCTCGTCGAGGCCGTCACCAGCGCCGACGCCCCCATCACCCTGTCGCCGCGCGGCTCCGTCCGGACCACCCCGATGGTGAAGGCGACGTGGGCCTGGGGCTCGGAGTCGCGCACCGACAGCATCGAGGTCCCCTCGGGCACGCCGGCGGGCACCGAGAAGACCATCGCCGTCGACGACGACGGAAACTGGGCCGGCCCGAGGATCACGACCTCCGACGTCGTCAGCGCCGCGGTCGCGGCAGTGCTCATCACCCTCGCCGCGAGCGCGCTGCTCCTGGGTGCGGTGTGGGCGATGTTCTCCCGCGCCGTCGAACGCCGCCGCCAGCAGTACTGGGACGAGAGCATCCGCAGGCTGTTCGCGACCTACAGTCGCTGACCCTCCGTAGGCCCGGTTCGACACGGCCTCGTACCTGACCTCACGCGGATGTGAATCCGCTTCGGACGACACCCGATCGCTGTCGTGTGTCGGTTTCGGTGGACTCACTCCGGGCTATTCAGTTGATGCCGAGGAAAGGTGGGAGCCATGTCCGACAGGGATGCTTCTATATTCGAGAGCGAACGCGAGCTCGACGAAGAGTCCGTCCGTAACGCACAACGGACCGTCGCCCACCACTCGATCGATGCCGAAGACTGCCGGATGCTCCTCGCTGCGCTCGGCATCCCCCTCGTGCGCGATCACGACAACGAGACGGTCTCCGGCACGGCCGGTGCCGAATCCCTGTGACCGACACGTCTCGCTGAGGCAGCGCAGGCGACCGCCGCTGGGCGACAGGGCGTTTGGTGCGTGCTCGAATCGGTGACGTGGGCGGTTCCGTTCACAGCGACTCCACAGCGAAGCTCGAGGGTGCCCGCACCGGCGACCGCTTGTATGGGATGTAACCCCGAACAGCCCATGGAGAGGTCCTCATGACGAACAGCCCGCGTCACCACGCCGACGAAGTGCACGAGCACGACCGCGGCCTCAGTCACGACCTGAAATCGATGTTGTCGCGTCGCCGCGCACTGTTCGTGTTCGGCGCGGCGGGTGCGACCGCGCTCGCCGCGTGCTCGACGGCGGGATCCACGGCGTCCTCGTCCTCGTCCTCGACAGAGGCGGCCGCGACCACGGCGGAGGCGGTGAGCGACGACACGTGCGTGGCGGCGGCCCCGCAGGAAACGGCCGGACCATATCCCGGCGACGGGTCCAACGGCCCGAACGTGCTGGTCGAGTCGGGGATCGTGCGTCAAGACATTCGCAGCAGCTTCGGTGCGTACTCCGGGACAGCGGAGGGTGTCGCGACGACGATCGAACTGAACCTGCAAGACCTGACGAAGGACTGCGCGGCCGGCGAAGGAATGGCCGTCTACCTGTGGCACTGCGACCGGGACGGCGAGTACTCGCTCTACGGCCAGGGCGTCACCGAGCAGAACTACCTGCGTGGCGTTCAGGTGGCGGATTCCGCGGGCAGGGTGTCGTTCACGTCGATCTTCCCGGCCTGCTACTCGGGACGCTGGCCGCACATCCACTTCGAGGTGTTCGACTCACTGGAATCTGCGGTGGCGGGCGAGGACGCCCGGTTGACGTCCCAGATCGCGGTGCCGCAGGACGCGTGCAGCACGGTCTTCGCCTACGACAGCGGCTACGCGAACAGCGTCGGCAACCTGTCGAAGGTCTCCCTGGACTCGGACAACGTGTTCGGGGACGGCTGGGATGCCGAGTTGGCCACCGTGTCGGGCGAACCTGCCACCGGTATGACGATCTCGATCACGATCGGTGTCGCCGAGAAGTCGGCGAACACGCAGTCTGCGCCGAGCGGTCCCGGTGGGGGTGGCGGACAGCCGCCGAACGGGGCACCCGTCCGGTAGCCGTCGAGGCTCGGTTCCGTCGGCCGTCAGCTGACGTGCCACCCGGGTGGTCTGTCGAGTTCGTTCCATTCGCGGGTCAGCTGAGCCTGCTGCCGGCGGGACGCAACCCAGTGGACGACGAGGAAGAGGAGGCAGTAACCGCCGGCCGCGGTCACCCAGATCCCGCACGCGACGCTCACCGCCGTGGCGGCGTTCTGCGAACCGGTCTCCGGCGCCGCGACGAGACCGCCGTTCGGATCGAGCCAGACGGTGACGGTCTGACCGGCCTTCGCGCCCGACTCGGTGGGAACGTCGGCGGTGTGTGTCTGCCCGTTCGCCGACCACTGCACCCGTGCGTGCGCTTGATACTGGGGTGCGGCCGGCAGGGGTTCTCCCGTGGTCCCGGTGCGGGAATCCTCGACGAGCTTGGCGGGTGTCGGGTGGTGGGTGGCGAGTTCGGCCTGCGTCTGCTGGTCCAGTCGCGAGTACGTCTCGGTTCCGACGGCCGCGGCCAGCGGAACCATCAAGAGCACGAAGAACACCCCGATGAGAACCATCGCGGATCGGAGCCGGTCGCACCCCCGCATGAGCGGGTTGCGGCTCCATGGACCCAGACGCCACAGGCGTATCGGCGCTGCACACGTTTCGCTCATCGCGCACCCCCTCGGGTGGTTGCCCACCACCATTGTGCAACCGAAACGCCTGCACGTGTAGGGCCTTCTGGCAGGTGTTCGCACGCGCCCGGTGTTGCCGGGTCGGATCCTTCGCGACAGGTCGGGCCAGGGGGGAGCTGTCACGCACCGATGGCGGCGAAGGCTTCGGTCAGCGCCTCGATCCCGGCCCGGACCGTGGGCCGGTCGTTGTCGGCGCGGCGGAGCGCGTAGATCTCGCGCTCGAGTGTGGGACGCACCGGGACGATCGCCACGTTGTCCGGCACCCAGACGCGGGCCAGGCGTGGCACGAGAGCGGCGGCGAGGCCGTGCGCGACGAATTCGAGTTGAGCCGCGAATTCGGGCACCTCGTACCTGATATCCGGTTCGACGCCGCGGTTACGCAACGTCTGCACCAGCCAGGTGTGGTACACCGCGCCCTTCTTCCACGTCGTCCACGGCATGTCCGCGATCTCGTCGAGATCGACGTGGTCGCGCGACGCCAGCGGATGGTCCCGGGACAGCGCGACGTCGGCCGAATCCCGGTGCACCAGGGTGTGCACTGCGTCCTCGGGCAGGTGCAGCGGCATCGTGACCCAGCTGTCGACGACGGCGAGGTCGAGTTCCCGGCGCACGATCGCGGGTATGAGGTCCTCGGTCTCGCCGGCGAAGAAGGTGACCCTGAGCTGCGGGTGGCGCCTGCGCAGCGTCGCCACGGCAGTCGGCACGACCACCCTGCCTGCGGAGGAGAAGGACCCGATTCGCAGTTCTCCGACCACATCGCGGTCGAGGGAGACGACCTCGGATTCGGCCTGCGCCAGAAGCGATATCACTTCCTGCCCGCGACGGGCCAGGAGCCGGCCCGCATCGGTGAGCTGAACGCCGCGGCCCGCAGGTACCAGGAGTTCGACACCGACCTCCCGTTCGAACTTGCCGAGTTGCTGCGACACCCCGGACGGTGTCACGTGCAGGGCGCGGGCTGCGGCGCCGATCGATCCGTGTTCGGCGACAGCGCACAACGCGCGGAGGCGATCGACACTCAACATGGTAGTAATCCTACTGCTTTCATGACACGACTATTCACTTGTTGTAATGGTTGGAGCCTCGGAGAATTCTCGGTGTGACTACCGCCCTCCGTTTGCGTCCCCGTGCCCTCGTCAGCCCCTCGTTCAGCGTCGCGTCGGTGGATCCGCGACTCCTGGTTCTGGCCGGCGCGGTGGCGACTTCGCTGACCGGCAGTCTCATCAAGTTGTCCGGGGTGGAGCCGGCCACGTCGACGTTCTTCCGGTGTGTGCTGGCGCTGCCCATCCTCGGTCTCCTTGCCCTGCAGGAGTTCCGGCGGTACGGCGGGATCCCGCGCCGGGTGATCGCGGCCCAGGTGCTCGGCGGGATGATGCTCGGCGTCGACTTCGCGCTGTGGGCACGATCGATCCACCTGATCGGGGCCGGCATCTCCACCGTCGTCGTCAACGTGCAAGTCGTCGTCGTGCCACTGCTCGCGTGGGTCGTCTTCCGTGCGCGGGTGCCGGTCCGGTTCGTCGTGGCCGTTCCCTTCCTGTTCGCCGGTGTGGCTCTCGCCGGCGGAATCCTCGGCGGCAGCGGCGACGGCGACCAACTGTTCCTCGGAACTCTGCTGTCGCTGGCGGCGGGCGTGGCCTACGGGATCTACATCTTCGTCATCGGCCGAGCCGGGTCTGCACACCGGGCGTCGTCGCAGGTCTTCGTGTCGACGATCGCCGCGGGCGTCGTCGGGACCGCAGTGGGATCACTGTGGGGAACGGTGGACCTCACGCCGGGATGGCCCGCGCTGGGATGGTTGGCGGCACTGTCGCTGAGCAGCCAGGTGCTCGGCTGGGTCCTCATCGGATTCGCCCTGCCGCGGCTCGCCGCCGAGGTGGGCGCCACATTGCTGCTGCTCCAGCCGGTCCTGGCGATGCTGTTCTCCATCGTGATCGTGCACGAGCGTCCCAGCATCGGGCAGTTCGCCGGCTGCGCGCTCGTCGTCGCCGCGGTGTGGATGGTCACCCACGTGAAGCCGGCGGACCGTCGTCCGGTGACCGCGCGAATCGCCGAATGACTCGGAGTGCGGCGTCTGCCCGGGCGTTTCACCCCGTTCGCAGTGTGGGTTCGTCGGCGGGCGGGTCGGGTGGGTGCTGTCGCTGCTTCGCCGTGTACAGCTCGCGGTCGGCGGTTCGATAGAGCGCGGTGAGTGGGTCGGCCTCTCCGGTGCACGACGCCGCGCCGAAGCTGAACGGGGTAGGGCTTTCCCGGGCGAGTTGCGCCATCGCGCCGGGCAGCTCGGCGTGGTGCTCGCCGACCACGCAGGTGACGAACTCGTCGCCGCCGACCCGGGCGAGAAGGGCGCCGCTGGGCATGCGCTCGGCGAGGTAGTTCGCGAGGTCGACGAGAACAGCGTCGCCCGCGGCGTGGCCGTAGTGATCGTTGGTCGACTTGAACTGGTCGACGTCGATGAGGACCAACGTCACGGAGACCTGTCCGGTACCCGCGCTTTCGAGGGCGTGCCGGAACGCGAGCTCGAAACCGGCGCGGTTGAGCAGGGCCGTCAGTCCGTCGGTGCTGGCCGATTCGATCAGGGTCCGGGTGAGGGATCCGAACATCTCGGCCGCACCGAGTACGCAGGTGACGGCCACGACGAGAACGGCGGCCTTCACGGTCACCGTGTCCACCTCGACCGGCACCAGCGTGAAGGCGGTGGGTGCGACGACGACTCCGACCACCATCAACCCGGTGAGGCATCCGACGAGGAGCCGCGACTGCCGTTTCGGGTAGAACACGACGAAATACATCGCCAGGAACATCGCCGCGATCGCGCAGAGCAGTTGGGCGACGGCGAGAACGAGACCGGACATCACGATCGGTGTGGCGAGCAGTGCCGCCGCCGTGCAGACCTGGTAGGCCCGTCGGCTCGGCCTGCGGCCGCCCCGGTGCAGCACGACGAGTGCGAACACTCCGAGAACAACGCCGGCCGTGCGAGCGGCGACGGTCTCCGGCCGGATCGACAACCCGACCATGGGAGGGAGGACGAAGCCCGCCAGGTGCAGCGCAGTCGTGATCCACAGGTAGCGGCGCAGGATGCGCGGCTGATAGTCCTGCAGGACCGTGTCGACGGACGACGCAGCGAGGGGCCTCACTCTGGCAATTATCCAGGACCGGTCCCGGAAGGGGCGGGTCTCTCGTGACCGCCCCTTCCGGGAGGGCGGGTCAGCTGGGCGTGGACGCCGCGATCGGCACGGCGGTGTCGTGCCACGGAGGCGTGTGGATGCCCGCGCCGCCGTACATCGGGAGTCGGATCCCTTCGCCGTACCGGGCGATCTGGTCCCAGGGGCGGTTGAGGCCGAACGTGCCGTAGGTGCGGACCCGGGTCACGGCGTCGAGGTCGAGGGTGTCGACGAGCACTTCTTCGCCCGACCCGGCCTGCTGGCGGATGATGCCCTCGGGGTCGACGACGACGCTGGCACCGACTGCGGCCGGGTCGGCGCCGTTGACGTTGACGACGTACACCTGGTTGGTCCACGCGTTGGCGCGGGAGCAGACGAGTTCCATCTCGCGGTCGCGGGTGGTGGTGAGGGTGGGTTGGATGATCACTTCCGCGCCGAGCCAGGCCAGTTGGCGTGCGGTCTCCGGGAAGGAGCCGTCGTAGCAGATGGCCAGACCGATCCGGCCGGTGCCGGGAATGTCGAAGACGACGAACTCGCTGCCGGGCGCGGTCTGCTCGTAGGGCTGCCAGGGGAAGACCTTGCGGTAGCGGGCCACGACCTCGCCGAGAGGTGATATGGCGATGGCGGTGTTGTAGATCTTGTCGTCGTCGCCGCGCTCGTAGAGGCTTCCCGGGACCAGCCACAGGCCGGTCTCCTCGGCGAGTGCGCAGATCCGGTCGATGTGGGGGCCGGCGAGTGGCAGTGCCACCCGGTCCATCCAGTCGGCGCGGGCCTGCAGGAGGGGTGCCTCCGCGGCCAGCACGAGTTCGGGGACCACGACGAGTTCGACGTGCGGGAAGGTGTCGCGCACGGCGCGGACCTGGTCGGCGAACCGCTGCCAGGTGGCCTCCACATCGAACGGGATCGGGGCCGTCTGGATGGCGGCGATGGTCAGTGTGCGCATGGGTTCAGTCCTCTGTGACGGTCAGTTCGGTGACGGCGGTGCGGCCGTCTCGGAAGAAGCGGCGGAACCGGGTGCGGACCAGCAGCATCGCCACGGCGCCGACGGCGATCGAACCGACACCGAGCAGGAACACCCCGCCGATGCCGTGGAACGAGGTGGCCCCGTAGTCCGGGTCGAGCATGTCGTGGGCGCTGCGCGCGAAGGCGGCGAGCATGATCGTCCCGCCCAGTGCGGGCAGGATGCCCCGGAGGAACAGGTCGCGCGGGGAGTTGTTCAGGCGGTGGCGGAAGTACCAGACGCAGGCGAGACCGGTGACGCCGTAGTAGAACGCGATGAGCAGGCCGATCGAGAGGATCGCGTCGCCGAGGAAGTTGCCGGAGACGAGCGTGAGGGCGGTGAGCAGGACCGCGGCGGTCGCCCCGAAGAACACGGTGCCGAACGCGGGGGTGCGGTAGGTGGGGTGAATTCGGGTGAAGGTGCGGGGCAGTGCGCCGTGGGCGCCCATGGAGAGGGTGGCGCGTGAGCTGCCGATGACACAGGTGAGCAGCGCCGAGATCGCCGACACGCAGATGGCGAGTTCTACCACCTTCGACAGGCCCGCGCCGAGTACCGGCGGCCCGAGCGTGGCGAGCACGTCTCCCGCGTTGTCGGGATTGCCCAGGCCCAGCCCGTCGGTGCCGATGCCGGCGAAGCTGATCGCGGCGAATCCGGTGAAGAGGTACGTGCCCAGCAGGACGAGGGTGGAGATCACCGCGGCCTGACCCGGGATGCGGTCGCTGTCACGGGTTTCCTCGTTGACCGTGATCAGCGCGTCCCAGCCCCAGTAGATGAACAGGCACAGCAGCACCGCCTCCGCGAAGGGGCCGAAGCCGCCGAACGCGAACGGATTGAGCCAGGACAGGCTCGGTGCGGAGGCGCCGGTGCGGGCGAACGCGGCCGCTCCGAACCCGAACAGGGCGACCAGTTGCAGCCCCAGCAGCACGTATTGCACGGAGGCCGCGAGTTGCAGCCCGCGGTAGGCGATGGTGGTGACCGCTGCGACGATCAGGACCGCGGTGACGATCACCGCGACGTTGTCGGACGCCAGCGAATCCAGGCCGAGCAGGGTCAGGAGGTACCCGGCTCCGACTCGGGCGAGTGCCGTCATCGCGATGAGAGTCGCGATCTGCACCACCCAGCCGCCGGACAGCCACCCCGTGTGCGGACCGAACGCGCGGGTGGTCCAGACGAACGTGGTGCCGCAGTCCGGCATCTCCCGGTTCAGCTCGCGAAAAGCGAACGCGGTCAGGAGGATCGGCACGAATCCGAGAAGTAGAGCAGCGGGTGCGAGGTTGCCGACGACCATCGTCACGAAACCGAGCGTGACCGCGATGCTGTAGGCCGGCGCGACCGAGGACAGGCCGAGCGCGACCGCGGCGAGCAGACCCACGGAGCCGCCCCGCAGTCCCTTCCCGGTGGGTGCTGGCGGTGGGTCGAGACTCGTCTCGGCGTCGGTGGGATTGGTCGACACGGTGGCTCCTGAGATCGGATCGGATTCTTTAAATAGAAATTTAAGAACAGTGTGATCTACCTGTCAATACCTGGGCAGGTATTGTCTAAATCTCCATATAGAAACCGGGAAGAGCGGAGCGAGGGCAGTGGCGCGGAAGAAGGATCAGGGGGCCCGCCGGGCCGAACTCGGTGAGGCCGTCCAGCGGGCGGTGCTCGCGCGTGGACTGGAGGGCCTGCGTCTGCGTGACATCGCGGAGCAGGCCGGGGTCACCCCTGCGGCGGTGCTCTACTACGGCGACCTGGACGCGTTGATCTACGAGACGTATCAGCGGGCCATCGAGCGGTTCAGTCAGGAGCGCGAGCGCGTCGCCGACCAGTTCCCCGACGCGCGCGACCGCCTCCGGGCCTGCATCGACCACGGCGTCGCGAGCGGGCCGGACGACGAACTGGTCCGACTGCTGTTCGAGTGCTGGCCGAGATCGCTGCGCGACGCCAAGGCGGCGGCCCTGGACAGTTCGCTGACCGAGCGCCAAATCGCCGTCTACTACGGCATTCTCGTCATCGGTGAGACTCAGGGGCACTTCACGCTCACCGACCCGCCGCGCCTGCTCGCAGCGAACTTCGTGGCCATGGAGGACGGTTACCAGATGGAGGTGCTGGCCGGACGTCGCAGCCGCGCAGAGGTGATCGCCAGCCTCCACTCCTACGCGCGCGCGGCCACCGGCCACGATCTGAGCGGCTAGGCCGAGTACGGGAAACTGGGAGTAACAGATAGGTTGGACGCGCGTCGCCAGGCCCGGCCGCCGAGCACCGACAAGGAGCCTCCCATCAAGATCCTGCAGAACGTCTCTTCTCCGGACTAACGACTGCCAGTGGATTTCGGAGAGGGCGGTGGTGTCCAGGCTCGAGCGTTGCAGCGATATCCTGGTAGGACGTTTTCGTGAGGTGAGCGCCGTGCTGCATCGTCAAGGGTGTCTCGGATCGGGTGAATCGGCGTAGCCGATGGTTGATGCCGATCCGTACCGGACACAGCGCGCGGTGGATGCTTCAGTCACAGCGGAGCTAGCAGCCGCCGGGCTCGAAGACGCCCAGGAAATCGGCCGCGGTGGCTTCGGCGTTGTCTACCGGTGCATCCAGACTGAGCTGGACCGAACGGTCGCGGTGAAGGTCCTCACCGCCGACATGGACGCGGAGAACCGGGCACGATTCGTCCGGGAACAGCAGGCGATGGGCAGGTTGACCGGCCACCCGAACATCGTCCCTGTCCTGCAAGTCGGTGCCACCGCCACCGGCCGCCCCTACATCGTCATGCCCTATCACCCGCAGGATTCCTTGCAGGTGCGGATCCGAGACCACGGTCCCCTGCCATTGGGCGACGCGCTGCGGCTCGGAGTAAAGCTGGCCGGCGCGGTGGAGACGGCGCACCGGCTCGGCATCCTGCACCGCGACGTGAAACCGGCGAACATCCTGCTCACTGACTACGGCGAACCCGCGCTGACCGACTTCGGTATCGCGCACATCTCCGGAGGATTCGAGACGGCCACCGGCACCGTGACCGGCTCGCCGGCATTCACCGCGCCCGAGGTGCTGGCAGGCGATCCGCCGACCTCCAGTTCGGATATCTACGGTCTCGGGGCGACGCTGTTCTGCGCGCTCACCCGCCACGCCGCGTTCGAACGGCGCAGCGGTGAACAGCTGGTTGCCCAGTTCCTGAGGATCACAACACAGCCGGTGCCGAATCTACGTGAGCAGGGAATCTCCGCCGATGTGGCGGAAGTGATCGAGCGGGCGATGTCGGCGAATCCGCACGACCGCCCGTCCGCCGTCCAGCTCGGCGACGAACTCCGCGAGATCCAGCTCCACCGAGGATCTGCGGCCGACGCGATGGCCCTGCGAGGCGATACGGGGTCCGCGCCGCGGAAACTGCCGAACTCTGTCGTGCAGCGCCTGACGATGGCGCGCACCGTCGGGGACGTCAAGACGAACATTCGCCTGGAACTCACCAGTTTCGTCGGCCGACGGAACGAGGTGACAGAACTCAAGAACCTGTTGTCGGTGTCCCGTTTGGTGACGCTCACCGGGATCGGTGGCGTGGGGAAGACGCGTCTGGCGTTGCGGGTCGCGACCATCACGCACCGCGATTACGCCGACGGAGTGTGGCTCGTGGAGCTGGCCGAGTTGCGGGACGAGTCGTTGCTCGTCGACATGGTCGCCGCCTCTCTCGGATTGGGTGATCACTCGGCCAGGCCGTTGCTCGAGGTGCTAGTGGAATTTCTGGTGCCGCGCGAGCTGCTGCTGGTCTTCGACAACTGCGAGCACATCCTCGGCGGGGTCGCGGGGTTGGCCGAGACGCTGCTGCGGACATGTCCGGGATTGCGAATCCTCGCCACCAGCCGTGAGCCACTCGGTATCGGCGGGGAATCCCTGCTCCGGGTGCCCCCGCTCACTGTCCCCGACCCCGACCGACCGCCCTCCCTGCAGGGGCTGCCCAGCTACGATGCGGTGACCTTGTTCGCCGATCGCGCAGCCGCAGCTGTGCCCGGATTCGAGCTAACCGAGGACAACGGTGTCGCGGTCGCCGGGATCTGCCATCGACTGGACGGATTGCCGCTGCCGATCGAACTGGCGGCGACACGGTTGCGGGCGATGTCGCCCGAGCAGATCCTTGCGCGGCTGACCGACCGTTACACGCTGCTGACCCGCGGCAGCCGAGGCGCACCCTCTCGTCAGCAGACCCTTCGGCTGTGTATCGATTGGAGCTACGATCTGTGCACCCCGCAGGAGCAACTGTTGTGGTCTCGGCTGTCCGTTTTCGCCGGTAGCTTCGAACTCGATGCGGTGGAACGGGTCTGCGGGATGGGCCTGGCATCGTCGGATCCGCTTGACGTCGTGGCCTCCCTGGTGGACAAATCGATCGTGATCCGGGTGGAATCCGGCTCGGCCGTGTGCTTTCGGCTGCTCGAGACCCTGCGCGAGTACGGGCATGAGAAGCTCCAGGCCACCGAGGAGTATGTCGAACTGCGTCGACGGCACCGCGACTGGTATGAGCAACTGACCGCCGAGGCTGAGGCCGAGTGGATCAGCTCCCGGCAACTGGACTGGATCGCACGATTCGAGCGAGAACAAGCGAATCTACGGGAGGCGATGGAGTTCTGCGTGTCCGACAGCCCCAACATCGGACTTCGCATCGCCGCGAGCTTGCTCCCCTTCTGGCTCTCCCGGAGCTTGCTCAGCGAGGGGCGGTACTGGCTGGGCCGCGTCCTTGCACACCTGCCAGCTGAGCCGACCCTGGAGCGGATCAAAGCGGTGTACGCCTGCAGCGTGCTGGCCGAATTGCAGGGCGACCTCTCCGCGGGGGCCGCACTGGTGGAGGAGGGCCGCAGGCTGGCCGGACAGACGACCGACGCGGTGAGCCATGCATACATCGAGTACGCGGACGGCCTCCTCGCCCTTTTCCGGGGTGATCCCACTCGCGCCTGCGCGCGACTCGAAAGCGCCGGCGCCGTTTTCCGCACACAGGAGGACGTTTCACACGTCGGGGTCCTGCACCGGCTGGGGATGGCCTACGAACAACTCGGCGAATCCCAGCGGGCGAGTGACTGTTACGAACAGATCGTCGCGATCACACGGGCGCACGGTGAATCGATGTACCAGTCGTTCGCGCTCTGGGCCATGGGCGATGCAGTGTGGCGCCACGGTGATACCGATCGGGCAGTTCGGCTACTCGAACAGTCACTGCAGTTGACCCGGCGGGTGAACACCCCGCGCACCGCCATCGCGTGCCTCGAGACACTGGGCTCGATCGCCGCCGAAGCGCATGACGCGCGACGCGCGGTCATCCTGATGGCGGCCGCCGACGAACTCGGACGCACCGTGGGCAGCCCCACGGTGGGGTTTCCCCAATTACTCGTCTCCCGCGAGGAGTCCGAACAGAGAGCCTATGGAGCGCTCGGCAAGAGCTCCGTGGAGGCGGCGCGCCGAGAGGGTCGGCGCTTGGGCTTTGACGCCGCCATCGCCTATGCCCTCGGCGATCGGCTCCCGGACGCGTCGCCTGATACCTCAGTGAAACTGACCAAACGTGAACGGCAGGTTGCCGAACTGATCGCCGCCGAGGGCCTGACCAACAGGGCGATCGCCGCACGACTGGTGATATCGCCCCGCACTGCGCAAGGTCACGTGGAGCACCTACTCACCAAACTCGGTTTCACCTCCCGCGCGCAGATCGCAGCGTGGGTCGTCGAGCAGGACCGGCAACCATGACAGAGGGAATGGCGAATGAAGACGGAGACGGGGATTTCCTCGATCCCTGCCCCGGTAGATATTCTGCAGTTGCGGATCTATCTATCCGCGCCAAAGCGAGGAGGGGATGAGTGCTGCTGGGCGACCGGTGATCTGGTCGCCCAGCAGGCCACCGGGTGTCAGGCCGGGCGGTCGCCTCTGAGGGTGACGCGGTGCATGCGCCTGTAGTGCGGGTGGTAGTCGCCGACCGCGTAGTGTTGCGTCGACCGGTTGTCCCAGATCACCAGGGAGTTCGGTTCCCAACGGAATCGGACCTGATATTCCGGGGTCTTGGCGAGGCCCGTGAGCATGTTTCGTAGCGAGTCGCTCAGCTGCGGCGGAACCCCGGAGATGCGTGAGGTGAACAACTCGTTGACGTAGACGAGTCTGCGACCGGTTTCCGGATGCTTGCGCACGACGGGGTGGGTCATCGGAGGATACTTTCGGCGTGTTTCCTCGTACCGTGCTTCGCCGTCCTCTCCTTGGCGGACGACGCCGGTCAGTTCCTTTTCCCAATCGTGCACGGCCTCGAGTCCGTCGATGAGGTTCTTCATCGTCTCCGGCAGCGCGTCATATGCGGCGGTCATGCTCGACCACAGTGTGTCACCGCCGCAGGGCGGGATGTCCTGGGCGTGGAGGCAGGTCGCGGAATTTGGAGTCGCCTGCCAGGTCAGATCGGAGTGCCAGACGTCGGTTCCGGCTGCGCGACCGCGAGATTCGAGCACCTCGATGAACGGGTTTCCCGGAAGGGAGGGAAAGAATGCACTTACCTCCTGGGGGTCTCCGAACACCTTCGCGAATCGGAGCTGATCTTGTGGCTCGAGGTGCTGATCGCGAAGAAACAGGACTTCGTGTTCCAGGAAGGCTGTGCGCAGTTCGGTCTGGCACTGCGGTGTGATCTCGTCACGAAGATCCAGGCCGTGGATGAATGCCCCGATGGTTGGTGTTGCGCGTTCCAGGGTGAATGTTTCATAGCGTGATTCATTGCTGCTCATAGGGTTTCCTTCCGTCAGCGTGTTATCTGTTACTAGATGGGGCGAATTCTGTGCCGCGGCGGGCGGAGCCTGAACCCCTAGAGCACAGGACGGTGAGCACCCCTTCTCTGAGAGGTTGTTCTTTCAGGAGCAGTGGGACCCGATTCAGAGTTCGCTGTCATTGTGAGTGCTTCCGTGCCCGAGAGGCGACGTCCATGAGGGGTATCACTCCGAGTAGGTGGGAGTGCGGAGCCCGCTCACGTTATCGGTGCCGATTCCGCTGTCGGCTTGCGTGTCTTTTTTCCGGTTCGTCCGTCCGAGCACCAGTACGCAGACGAACGACGTTGCTGCGGTGACGAAGACATACAGGGAAATGGAGATGGACGCATGAGTTGCGCTGAGTAGTGTGCCGGCAATGAGAGGCGCGATAGCGCTGCCCAAGAGGTTGCCGAGGGTGGTGGCCAACGACAGCCCGCTGTAGCGGACTCGTGCGTCGAACGCCTCGGAGAAGTATGCCGGCTGCAGCGCCCACGGGATGTATACGGCGATGGTCGCGGCGACGTAGCAGACAGCGATGAAGCCGTACGAGCCCGAGTCGAGCGCCCAGTAGAGGGGGAAGACGAGAGAACCGATGAGGGCAAGGCCCAGCAGGAAGAGCCGTTGCCGGCCGAACCTGTCGGAGAGCGCACCTGCGATCGGGGTGACCACAAATCCGACCGCGGAGGTGACGATCACCAGAATCAGCATGGAACTTTGGCTCAGGCCGCCTGCCTCTTGCGTGTAGACGAAGTTGTACACCGTCAGGAGGTAGAAGAAGATGCCCGGCGACAGGCTGGCGCCGGCGACTAGGAGGACCTGCTTCGGGTGTGTGCGAAGAACTTCGATGATGGGCAGGCGCACGACCGCGTGCACATCCTTGACCCGGTCGAACTCCGGGCTCTCCGCGACCTGTACTCGGATGATCAGTCCGGTGATCACCAGTACCGCACTGAGCAGGAACGGAACACGCCACCCCCAGGCCATGAAGTGATCATCGGCCATTGCATCGAGGGGTAGGTACACGGTCATCGCCAGGATCAGTCCGACCGCCACCCCCGCCTGCGGCCAGCTGCCGAAGAAACCACGTCGGCTATTGGGTGAATGCTCCGTGGCCATGAGCGCAGCGCCACCCCATTCGCCGCCGAGCGCGAAGCCTTGCGTCAGTCGCAGCAGCACCAGCAGCACCGGGGCGAAAGCGCCGATGGTGGCATAGGTCGGCAGCAGGCCGATCAGCACGGTGGCGACGCCCATGATCAAGATGGTGACGACCATCATCGATTTTCGGCCCACCCTGTCCCCGAAGTGACCGAAGACGATGGCTCCGATCGGGCGGGCGACGAAGCCGGCGGCGAAGGTCGAGAAGGCCAGCAGTGTTCCGATGGCCGGGTCGAAGCTGGGGAAGAAGTGATGGTTGAAGACGAGCACCGCTGCGGTGCTGTAGATGAAGAAGTCGTACCACTCGATGGTTGTGCCGATCAGGCTCGCTAGCGCGACCTTCTTCGGCGAGCCTGCGCCCGCTGGTCGTGCGACTGCACCACCCATATTGTGCCTCCCGGCTATTTGACGAACATGCGATCACGCGGCGCGTGAACCGCGTGGCGAATCAGAGCGTTCTAGGGAGCCTCTGTTTCTGAATAACGAGCACAGTTGCAAACCTGCAAATTACTTAAGTGGTCAATATCTTAACGCTGAGGCTAGTTGTGCGCAAGCTCTCATTTCTTAAAGTTTGAGCCCTCAACCTGCTGTTATGTCGAACCCGAGGCCGCAAGATTCAGGCACTGAGTGACAGATGAAATAGAGCGGAAAATGGATTCCCCCGCCCGAAACGCCGCTACACACCTCGGCGGAATCAGCCACGCATGGCTCGCACGAAGAAATAGACCGTGCGCACAGTTAACGATTTACACTCGTGGGCGGAAAGCAAGAGAAATCCACGTGGGATTAATTTGCGAAACATGGTCAGCGGCAAGCTGGCACACCACGAACAGAAAGGTCCGCAGAGATGCGGATCCTGACAGGGTTGCCGGCACCCACCCAAGCCGCGGGGTGCGATCGTGTGGGACGTCAGCGTGGACGCGACCATCGCGCAGGCTCACCAGCACGCGGCGGGCGTGCGCTGGGCTCCCGAGGCGCAGTCCGTGCCGCCCGGCGGGGTCGAGATCGAGCCCGCCGACCACGCGTTGCGGCGCTCCCGAGAGGGGTGGACCACCAGGACGCATCTGGCCTACCTGGCCGCAGCGGCCCCTGATCACCTCGGCCGCGTCAGCGTAGTCGTCCAGGTCGAACCGACGTCCGGGATCCCCGCTGCGCCCGTAACCGGGGGCGTCCCACGCGAGCATCCTCAGGGAACTGTTGAGCTCACCGAATTGCGGTGCGAAACTGTCGGCGCTACCACCGATTCCGCGCAGCAGGAGAGCGGGACCGGTGCCAGCCCCGACTACGTGCGCCACAACGCCCACCCGCTGTCTACCCGCCCGTTGGACGGCACCTTCCTCACCCCTGACTGATTGTGTCCACATGCATCGACCTCGACTTCGTGCGCCGGGAGTCCCGGTTGCGCAACTCGCGCTCAACCACTCTGAGTGCCGCACCTCACGAGACCTGGGTTTTGGCCGATTTCCATAATTTTTACGGCCATAATGTCCAATATGACCTCTCAGGCTGCAGCAGAACTGGACCTTGCAATTATCGGCGCGCTGCAGCTCAACCCCCGCGCTGACTGGGCGGACTTGGCGGAGGCGCTTCAGTACTCGCCGAAGACACTCGCCCGAAGATGGAAGCTGTTGTCCGAGAGCGGCTCGGCATGGATCGCGGTGGCTCCGGGCCCGACCTTCCTGCAATTCGGATGTGCCGCATGGCTTGCGATCACCTGCAGACCCCAGAGCAAGCATGACGTTGTAGAAGCCCTGATTGCCGAACCGGCAGTCGACACGGTATCGAGCACATCCGGGACGTCGGACTTCCATGTGATCGTGTTCGTGTCCAGCATTGCCGACCTCACCCGTCTGCTCACCGATCGCATCGAGGTGATCGAAGGAATCAGGTCGGTGGCAACGACGGTCGTGCTCACCAACTACACAGAAGGCGCGCGGTGGCGCGTCCAGGCGTTAGACCTGGAACAGGCCCATCTTCTCCAATTACCCCAGGCAGCGCCCACACGCAGGAAATCGATTCCATTCCTGGACGATCTCGATCGTTCTCTGCTCGGAGCTCTCGCGAAAGATGGGCGTCAAGCATGGACCACACTCGGCGAGCAATGCGATGTGACCGGACCGACCGCGCGACGCCGCGTCGAAAGACTGATCGACGGGGGCCACGTGGCCCTGCGCTGCGAGGGAGCGAACACACTTGTCGGACCAGTCGTTGAGACGACTTTCATGATCACGACCGCACCGAGCGAGTTGAACACGGTCGGCAACCTATTGAGCCGAATTCCAAAATGCCGAATTGCAAACGCCACTACCGGAACCTCGACACTCGTCGCCACGATGTGGTTTCAGACGATTAGCGAGATCGCGCCATTCGCGGCTGCACTCACGCGAGAACTTCCGTCCATCACCATTTCGGACCGGTTCATCAGCCTCCACACATTCAAGAGGGCAGGACATGTCCTTGATCAGGATGGACGAACCACCGGGCTGATCCCACGGGCCATCTTCTAGCGGGAACCGAACAACCCGTAACCAGCCGACACCCGGAGCTCTTGGGGGGTGACCGGTCATCGATCCGCTTCCGGAAGGGCAGGTCATTGACATCGGCAACCTTGTTGGCGCCCTCCTGCTCGGCGCCAACGACACCAGCCCAAACGCCACCGCCAGCACCAGCCAGTCGCTGAAGATCTCCGGTCGGCGGCGACCCGGCTCTCCAAATTGGCAGGCATGACAGGCCACAAGCTGGAGACGCGCCGCGGCACGAACTCGGGGTCCGGGCGGTGGGTTCGCAGTCCTCCAGCGGAGCTCGTGGACGGGATCCGGTGGCGGATTCGGGTACGACGTGGCGGGATGTGCCGGCCCGGTACGAGCCGTGGCACGGTGTACTTGTTCCGGTGTTGGTGGCGGGCGGGGGTGTGGATGCGGCGCCGAAGTGTCGCTGCGACGCAGGAACAGCGACGTTGCGCGTGAGGATGCCGCCGTCGGGTCCTGCTCGGGTCGACGTTCCGGTCGTCGGCGTCTGTGCCGACGACCGGTGGTCTGAGGTCCGGTTGCATTCAGGGTTGCGACAACGGCGGGAGACCGGGCACGTCGCCGGTTGAGAGTGCACGGAAGACGCGTTCCGGTGTCATCGGCAACTCGGTGAGCTGGGCACCGACCGCGTCGGCGATGGCCTGGGCGATTGCCGGGGCGATGGGGAGCATGCCGCCTTCCCCCATGCCTTTGGCGCCGAAGGGGCCGGCGCCGTGTCCCTGCTCTTGGGTGATCGAGACGAACCGCTCGGGGAGGTCCTCGGCGAGTGGGACGCGGTACAGCAGTGCCTCTGCGTTGAGAAGTTCACCGTTCTCGTAGCGCATTTCCTCGAACAGAGCCTGCGCGAGTCCCAGAACGGCGGCGCCTTCATCCTGACCGCGGCAGCCGATCTTGTTGATCACCTTGCCCGCGTCACCACTGACCACGAGCTGCAGGACCGTAACCCTGCCGGTCTCCGGGTCGACTTCGACTTCGGCTGCCGCCCACCCGATCTCGTAGAAGACACACCGGGCGGCCAAGGGTGCATCGGCATCATTGCGCACCTTGTAATAGCCGTCGGCCGAGAACTCGAACCCGGTGTGGCCGAAGAACTCCATGATCCGTTCGAACAGCGGATATACCTCGCCCGTGGGGGTGCGCACCGTCCAGTCGTCGAGCACCGCGGTGGCCGGGTCGAGGGTGAATTGTTCACCGGCCCACTCGAGCACTTGTCTACGCAGGTTCTCCGCCGCGTTCCGGACGGCCTGTCCCATCACCACCACGCCGGACGAGGCGTTGGTGCCCTGATCGAAGGGGGTGTGGTCGGTGTCGATGCGCGTGTACACGACGCGGTCGCGGCTGGTGCGCAGGACGTCGGCGACGATCTGGGACATCGCCGAGTGCCCGCCCTGGCCCATTTCGGTGAGCGCGCAATTGAGGAAGACGTCGCCGTTGGCGGTCACCTTGACCCGCGCCATCGCGGGCTTGTTGCCGCCGCCGCTGTCCTTGAGACCGACGCATACCCCCATGCCGCGGTTTCCGCTGCGATCCCTGTCGTGGTAGCCGATAGCGTCCGCGACAAGGCGAATTCCCTCGGCGAGATCGGAGTCGATCCCCGCATCCCCGGGCACGAATTCTTCGCCGAGCTTTTTGAGGTTTTTCAGCCTCAGTTCGTACGGATCGATGCCGAGTCGCTGCGCGATGAGGTCGACCTGACGTTCGCCGGCCCAGGTGGTCTGGGTGGCACCGAAGCCGCGCATGGCGCCGGCGGGCACGGTGTTCGTGGTGACTGCCTTGCAGACGGTGTCGATGTGCTGCCAGCGGTACGCGCCCGGCATGCGATAGCCGGCCTTCTCGGCCACCGCCGGACTGTGTTCGGCGTATGCCCCGCTGTCGAGGAGCACTGTGGATTGGCGGGCGATAAAGGTGCCGTCGGCCTTGACGCCGGCCTTGACGATCAGCTTCGCCGCGTGCTGCGACACGGTGAGGAAGCCCTCTTCCGTGCTCATGCAGAACCGCACCGGCCGGCCGCCGCTGAGCTGGGACAGGCGGATGGCGACCGGGTCGGCCTTCGGGCCGTTCTTCGCGCCGAACGCGCCGCCGAGCAGGGCGACATGCACCCGGATCCGGTTCTCGGGGAGGTTGAAGACGTGCCCGAGTTCCTGGCGGAGGTTGAACGGGCTCTGCGTCGCAGTCCAGACCTCGATCTGTTCGTCGGTTGCCTCCGCGACCGTGACGAACGGTTCGAGATGCATGTGGTTCATCCGGGAGAAGAGGAAGGTGTCCTCGAAGATGTGGTCGCATTCGTCCCACACCTCGGGTGAGCCTGTGCTGTACCGGAATTCGTAGCTGACATTGTGGTCGCTGCGCAGCGACGCCGACGCGCCGTTCCGGTACGGGGGCAGACCACCGCGCGGCTCGAGCGGATGGATTGTCGGCGTCGCCGGATCGAGGGCCTCGTCGACGTCGAATACCGCGGGCAGGATCTCGTATTCGACCTGAATGAGGTCCAGTGCCGCGAGGGCGGTGCGCTCATCTACCGCAGCGACGGCGGCGACGATGTCGCCGACATAGCGGACGGCGTCCGTCGCGACGACCGGCTGGTCCTTGACCATGGTGCCGTAGCACGCCAGGCTGTCGGTTTCGTTGCGGGTGAGTACCGCGTTGACGCCGTCCAGTGCCTGGGCGGCGCTCGCATCGATGGCGACGATTCGAGCGTGCGCGTGCGGACTTCGCAGCACCTTCGCGTGCAGCATGCCCGGTCGCACGATGTCGGTGTTGTAGACCGCTTTGCCGGTCACCTTGACCGCAGCGTCCGCGCGCGGCAGATCGCGTCCGGTCACTCGCTTGTCCGGAGAGGCTGTCGGCAGCGAATACACGGTGTATCCGGCGCTCGCGGCGTCGGAGTGGACGTCGTGAGTGAAGGACTCGGGTGTCGCGGTCACGCGGATTCCCCGTTCGTCTCACCGGTCAGTTCGGCAGCGCGCTCGACCGATTCGAGGATCATCTCGTATCCGGTACAGCGACAGGTGTTGGAACTGATCCATTCGCGGATGGTGCCGCGATCGGGTTGTGGGTCCTGACGCAGCAGCCCGGTGGTGAGCATCAACATCCCGGACGTGCAGAAGCCGCACTGGAAACCCCCGCACTCGGAGAATGCACGTTGCTGCGGGGACAGCGTGCCGTCGGGCGCGGCCAACCCTTCCACTGTCTCGACCGAGGCGCCGTCGATGCTGAACGCAAACGTCGAACAGGAGGCGACGGGCAGATCGTCCACGAGCACGGTGCACGCTCCACAGACCCCGCGCTCACAGGAACCGCGAACGCCGTTGCAGCCGTGGTTGTTCCGCAGGACGTCGAGCAGGATGGCGTTGGCGGCGACGCGCACGGTCTGCTTGACGCCGTTCAGGGCGAACTCGATGCAGGTGTCGAGTTCTCCGTCGGGGGCAGCGGATTGGTCGGTCTCGCGATCGGGGTACTCGGTCATCTCGTTGTCGTTCCCTTCAGCTGCGCACACGCCGCGGTGAGCAGGCGGCGCGTCAACACACGCACCAGGTGCCGGCGGTACTCCGCCGAGCCGGTGTAATCGGCACAATCGTCCGGTAGCTGCTGGGCAAGCTGCGCACTCACCTCGAGCGGATCGAGTTCGCGGGCGCCGGTATCGGCCGTCAGAGCGAATCCGTGGCGGTACTCAGATCCCGATTGCGCGCGCACCTGCAGGGTGCCGTCGGGGTTGCGACGCACCGCGAGGGCCACTGTCGCCGTCGGACGCATCGAACGCTCATATCCGAACCAGACTAGGTCGTCCGTTCGTACGGTGACGTCGGTCAACAGTCGCTCCAACGCGGATGGATTCTGCGTCCACAACGACGCGACCGGGCGGGAGAGCGCGCCGGCGTCGTAGATCAGGTCCGCGTCGAGCGCCCCGAGAAGCAGCGGCATCTCGTATCGGTACCGCCGCGCCATCAGGTTTCCGCCGACGGTCGCGGTGTAGCGGATCCGGACGGTCGCGATCGACGCCCACGCGGCCACGAGGTTCGGGATCGCGGTGCCGACGATCTCGTCCGTCGCACCCACGTGGTGGGTCACCATCGGGCCGATATGAAGTACGCCGGCCTCGTGTCTGATTGCGCGGAGCGCATCGACCTTCTGCAGCGACACCAACGTGTTTGGGGCGCAGCCCTCACGGATCTGGGCGACCAGATCCGAGCAGCCGGCGGCGATGACGGCATCCGGATGTTCGGACACGATCGCCAGGGCGTCCTCGATGGTGGTGGGGCGATGGAGCCGGAACGGGGCCATTGCGAATTGGGTCTGCGCCACCAACCCGGCGCCGAGGGCCTGGGTGCGCATCAGCGGGCTCCCCGCACGAGTGTGCAGCTCGGTCTCCCATAGCCGGTATGCATGTGGTGATTCACCCCTTGTAGGGCGCGCCGTTCGACGGCCGCGGAGACGACGTCGCGTGCGGCGCGGACGGCTACCGAACCGAATCCGGTGTAGACGAACTTACGCCGATTCCGGCCCCGAAGATGCTCACGAACCACGATCGGATCCTCACTGCCAACGCAGTCGTGGGCGGCTGGGCCGGGGAGGAACAGCACGGCAGCCAACGAGCCACGCCAGCCGAGCCTGCCGTCTGCTGGGTTCTGCTCGGGGGTCGCAACGCCGCGAAAGGGTAGGGCGGTCACTGTGCCGCCGCCCTCCGCAGTCACCGTGGGAAGGCCGCTCTTGTGCATGTGCCTCGTTCCATTCGAAAGGACAACGAATGCCGGTCCAAGAAGACTCAGCGCAAAGTATCTTTGCTATAAGATAGTTCTACGTTCCTGGCGCCCCGAGGTCAATAGCTCGGCCGCGGTCGCCGGACCGATTGCGTCGATGCCCACGGAGCCGAGGCGCAACACCCACCGAAGAGACGCAGGTCACAGCCGTAGCTGTATCGAAACACCGCCACCGACACGTCGCTGCACTACCCCAAGAACGCACGCGAGCGCGTCAGGCGACCCGGGACGTCCGCCCGAGGAGTTTTGAAGACGAGCCTTATGCGGATGCTGCGCCGAGCGACTTTGCGGCATTCTCCGATGCGGCAGCCTGTAAGGAGCCCTCGAGGATGGACAGAAGATCGGCGAGCTGCTCGCGCTGACCGCCCTCGAGACCGCCCTGCATCCGCGCCAGCTCCGCGAAGTGCGCATCCGAGACGGCGTCGACAAGTTTCCGGCCCGCGTCGGTGAGCGTCACATACACCACGCGGGAGTCGATGTCATCGCGCTCGCGCAGTACCAGGCCGGCATCCTCGAGCCGGTTCACCCGCATCGTCAGGCCACCCGTGGTGATCAAGGTCTGCTTCGCCAGTTCCCCGGCAGTGCGCCGGAACGTTGGTTCCGCACGCCGAAGGCAGGCGAGAACGTCGAACCCCGCCTCGTTCGTCCCGAACCGTTCGAACAGCTCATTGATCTGAGCCCGGTACAGCAGAAAACTCCGATGCAGCCGTCCGAAAATCTCCAAAGCCGACACGTCCAGCTCGGGACGCGCCCGAGCCCACTGCCGGATGATCTCACCGACCCCATCCACCCGATCTGATTCGGCCACTTCACACTCCAGATTCGATACGGGCACGGCGCCGCGAATCAGTCTCGCCTACCGGCGACCGACTCACCCACAATTTCAGCACTTATCTTTGCGCAAAACTATTGTACGATCCTCGCCACCACCGCGACGGCTCCCCAGTCCCGGTCGCCGGAACCGTGACGCGAACAGAATTGCGAGGCACTCGTGAACACCGTCCTTCGCGACATCCACACCGAATGGGAAGCACACCGCGCTGTCGCTGTCGCCACCGTCATCGCCACCCACGGGTCATCCCCGCGAGACCCCGGCGCCATGCTCGCAGTCCATCAGGACGGAACCGTGGTCGGAAGCATCTCGGGTGGCTGCGTCGAAGGCGCCCTCTACGAGACCGCCCTCGACGTCCTCACCACCGGCCACCCCCGAATCGAGCACTACGGCCCCACCGGCGACATCCTCGAACCCGGACTGACCTGCGGCGGATCGCTGACCGTGCTCGTGGAACGCGTAGACCGCGAGACCATGCCGCAACTCGCCGACCTCATGGAAGGGACACTGCGCGACGAAACCGTCATCCTCGAGACGGTCCTCACCGGACCGGAAGCGGGTACCCACCGCATCGCAAACGAACTCGACGCCCCCACCGGCCTGACCCCCTCCGGAACGCTGATACGCCGCTTCCAGTCCCGGCCACGGATGGTGATCGTGGGTTCGACCGACTTCGCCGCGGAAACCGGGATAGTCGGTACCCGAATGGGCTACCGGGTCACCATTTGCGATGCCCGCCCCGTGTTCACGACATCGCAACGATTTCCCGATGTCGACGAGGTCGTGTGTGAATGGCCGTCGGACTGGATCATAAGTGAGCGCAATAGAGGCCGATTCGATTCCCGCACAGTCATTGTCGTTCTCACCCACGACCCCAAAATCGACATTCCCGTCCTCCTCGAATGCCTCGACAAAACCAAATGGGCACAACCCCTCGCTTACATCGGCGCCATGGGGTCACTCACCGCCGACACCAACCGACGGCAGGACCTGGCCGCAGCCGGCCTCCGCCCAGAAAGTCTTGCCACGCTATCCAGCCCGATCGGCCTCGACATCGGCAACCGTGGGCCAGCCGAGACCGCCATCTCCATCGCCGCCGAAATCATCGCCAGCCGGTCCGCGCCAGTGTGCTCATAGAAAGATGACCCCCATCCCGGTAACCCGCGAATCTCCAGCGCCGACCAGGACCAAAACCACCAGATCGATGCGCTGCGCCGCGCCGAGGTGATCGCCAGCCTCCA
>NZ_LTCZ01000420.1:24342-39342 GCF_001583455.1 Rhodococcus sp. LB1
AAGATCCTGCAGAACGTCTCGAGCGAGATCCGCGAGTGGGAACACGCCGTCACGACGGTGATGCTCCGAATACGACAGATCGGGGTGCTGATCGACCGTCTGGGGCCCGCGCTCGACGACCTGTCCGAACTGCTCGACGCGGCCAAGCAGATCGCGGAAACCGCGGAGGGGCTCGCCGTCAGCGCGAAGGGCATCGACCAGAGCGCCGAGATCATTGCCCGTGACGCCGAGAAGATCGCGCAGGCGCTGCCCGCGGTCGAGCGGCTGGGGAGACTCGCAGACCGCCTACCCGGTGGGGGTAGACGGTCTGCTGCAGGGCGGTGACGAGCGGATGTAGCCCCGTCAGGCGGTGTTACCTAGCGAGGTCGTGGACCTCCGTGCCGACGAGGCGCAGTTCGGCGGGCTGCGCATCCGGGTCGTCGGCGATGCAGGAAATCGGCATCATGGCGAGTGCCTGGTCGAATGCGTCGACGAGCCATTCCCCGGTCACCGTCACGAGCTGGGTGTCCTCGGCGGCGGGCTGCTTCTGAAAGAAAGTCACGACCCAGGGGTTCTGCGCGTCCGGATCGGAACTGAGATCCCCCGGTGCGTTGGTGGCGAGCAGGTGAATGCCGCGCTCGAAATCGACCCGGACGGCGTATCCGGTGCCGGTGTTGACGACGGTGGCCGGGCGGTGCGCGGCCAGGGCCAGCGTCATCAGGGCATCGGCGTAACGAGTGGTGTGCTCCACGGTTCGTGGCATGAACGATCACCTTTCAACTTCTGTGAGCGTCGCCGCGGCAGAGCAGGCCCGGAGTTCAGTGGTCCGAAAATGCAGTTCCTCCGACAGGTCACGAGAAGATAGAAGTAAAGCTGTTCGTCGGGAGCTTCGGCTGCGAGAGCGTCGTGCGGAATGTGCTCTCACTGTCGGCCACCTTCGAGGTGGGCGTCCTGGCACAGCGTGCACAGTTGGTACGCCCGATTGGAGCACGGACGCGCCGGGGCGGCCCGTGAACTCGGTAGCTGTGTACTCAACTACGACTAACCGTACGGTGCCGGACCCGGATACGCGACACGGGGGCGTCCGACGGATAGCGCTGTGGCCGATGACCTGGCGTCATGGGCCACAGCGTGTCGGCCTGGGGACAGGTCAGTGCTGCAACACCGGGTAGTCGGTGTAGCCCTTCGCGCCCTCCGAGTAGAAGGTCTGGGGGTCCGGGGTGTTGAGCGGCAGGTCTTCCTGCCAGCGCCGCACGAGATCCGGGTTGGCGATCGCGGGACGCCCGACGACGACGGCATCGGCGCGGCCGTCGCCGAGGATTGCCAGCGCTTCGTCGCGGGTGGTGACCGCCCCGAAACCGCTGTTGATCAGCACCGGGCCGCCGAAGCGTGTCCGCAGGTCCTGCGCAAGGGGCCCGGACGGGTCCTTGTGCAGAATGCTCAGGTAGGCGGGCTTCAGCGGAGCAATGGCGTCGACCAGCGCGCCGTAGGTGGCCCGAACGTCGTCGGCGTCCAGTTCCAGGGCGTCCTGGATGTTGTGTTCGGGCGAGATGCGGATACCCACCCGGCCGGCGCCGATGGCGTCTGCCACGGCCTCGAACACCTCGACGACGAAGCGTGCCCGGTTCGCGGGTGAGCCGCCGTACGCGTCCTCACGCAGGTTGGATGCCGGGGAGAGGAACTCGTGCAGCAGATAGCCGTTCGCGGCGTGGATTTCCACGCCGTCCATCCCGGCTGCCACCGCCTTCCGGGACGCCTGGACGAACTCCTCGATGACGGCGGAGAGTTCCTCGGTACCCAGCGCGCGGGGCACCGGGTACGGCTCCTTCCCCTCGTAGGTGCGGGTCTCGCCGTCGATGGCGACGGCGCTCGGACCGACGACCTCGTGACCGCCGGTGGTTCCCTCGTGGGTGACACGGCCGGCGTGCATGACCTGCGCGACGATCCGTCCACCGGCCGCATGCACGGCGTCGGCGACGTTCTTCCAGCCCGCAACCTGCTCGGGTGTCACCAGCCCGGGCTGGCCGGGGAAGCCCTGGCCGGCGTGGCTGGGGTAGGTGCCTTCACTGACGATCAGACCGAGAGAGGCCCGCTGTCGGTAGTGCTCGACAACCAGCGGTCCGGGCACGCCGTCACGCCCGGAGCGGACGCGGGTCAGGGGTGCCATCACGACCCGGTTGGGCAGTTCGAGTTCGCCGAGTGTCAAGGGGGAGAAGAGATTCACAGATATCGGTCTTTCCGTAGGTCGTGTTCGGCAGCGCCGTTCTCGGTGCCGCCGCGCAGGATCGGGATCCATTGGGGGAACGGGCACACGGGCCGGGCTATTCCGACTCGAGACGGCCGTCACGGTGAGGGCGCCGACCCCCGGGCCGGGGAGGTGCGTTCGCCTACAGGCTGTGGTCGCACTCGAGGAGGGCGTCGAGCCAGAGCAAGGCTTCGACGAGGGCCTGCATGCGCGTGAGTGCGGTGTCGGCAGGCACGGGCGGCGGGAGATCGGATCCCGCCCGGTGCCTGCTCTGCAGGTGTCTCACGACGGCGGTGAACAGCCACTCGGCGGGCGCGGGCAACTCCTCGTTCAGCGCGGCTGTGTCGTGCACGACGGGGACGACGCTGATGAAGCTGTCGACGGCATCGTTGACGCTCGAGGCAGGATCCGCGATGAGGTCGGCGATGGTGGTGACGATCCACGCCACGACCGCGGTGAACGCCGACCGGTCGTTGCCGTGGTCGCACGCGATCTGGGAGATCTCGGGTGCGAGCGCCTGGAAGTCGCGGTCGCCGACCAAGGTCAGGAGGCGACCGCCCAGTTCCGCGCCGTCGGCGCTTTGAGGCCCATCGATCATGGCTGTCCCACGGCAGGTATTCGGCGCCGTGAGGGTTATGGATGGGCCGGGGATCCGACCCCTCGGGGCGGCTCAGCCCTCTGCTGCGCGGTGCGCTCAGACCTCTGCTGCGACGGGCGGCTTGACCCCGACGACCGGGCACTGCGCCTCGAGGAGCACACGCTGGGCGACGGAACCCATGAGGAGTTTGCCGACGGGGGAGCGTCGTCGCATGCCGAGGACGAGGAGTTCGGCGGCGGAGTCGTAGGACGCGTCGATGAGGTTGTCGGCGTGGGAGCGGTCGGGTTCGTTCCGCGCGATGCGGTAGTCGACGCCGGCTGCGTCCGCTTCCTCCCTTGCGGAGTGCAGTTCGGCCCCGAAGCTGGGATTCGAGGCGCTGTCGCCGTCGGCGATCACCACGAGATCGGTTGCGCGCATGCGGGCTTCGGCGAATCCGAACGCCAGGGCGCCACGACCTTCGATTGTCGGAACGTAGCTGAGAATGACGCTCATCGTGACCTCGGCTCGAGTACGGGGGTGGTCAGGGTGCCCTGGGCGAGGTATTCGTCGAGGTTCTGCAGGGTGAGAGCCTCCATCGCGGCCCGGGTCTCGGTCGTGCCGCTCGCGACGTGGGGGAGGAGAACGACGGTGTCGAGCGCGAGGAGCGCCTCGGGAACGTGCGGTTCCCGGGCAAACACGTCCAGTCCGGCACCGGCGAGCTTGCGTTCGGTGAGCAGTTCGACGAGCGCGTCCTCGTCGATGACACTTCCGCGTGCCACGTTGATCAGGTAGCCGTCGGGTCCGAGGGCTTCGAGAACCTCTCGGTCCACGAGCTTTTCGGTGCCTTTACCGCCCGCTGCGGCGACGATCAGCACATCGACCCCGGCGGCGAGTGCAGCGGCCGAGTCGACGTACGCGAACGGGGAGCCGGGAACCTCGCGTCGATTGTGGTACGAGATCGTGCAGCCGAAGCCGGTGAGGCGGGTGGCGATGGCGGAGCCGATGCGCCCCAGCCCGACGATGCCGACCCGCGTGCCGCTCACCTGCCGGGTGAGGGGGAAGTTGCCCTCGGCGGGCCAGCGGCCGTCACGCACGAAGCGGTCGGCGGCGGAGAAGCCGCGGAGTGTGTCGATCAGCAATCCGACGGCGGTGTCGGCGACGCAGTCGGTGAGGACGTCGGGGGTGTTGCTCACGCCGATTCCGAGTTCCTCGGCGAGCACGACATCGGTTGTGTCGTAACCGACTCCGAAGTGCACGATGGCGCCGAGGTTCGGCAGTTCCGTCATCAGCGCGGCGTCGACTCCGGTGCGACCGGACGTCACGACCGCGGTGACGGACTCGCCGTGCTCGGCGAGGAAGCTGGTGCGGTCGTCGCCGAGCGGGAGGTCGAGTGCGTCGTACTTCTCGGTGAGCGTCGCGGTGAGGGACGGCTTCAGCGGACCGACCTTCAGGACGCGTCCTCCCGAAACAGTCTGTGCAGCAGCTTCTTTCACGGACGACTCTGCGGTCACCATCGTGCCTCCTGACGAGTGGTGGCGCGACTCTCCGCGTCACCGGTTACCCGTACGTTAAGCGGCGCTCCGAATACCTGTCCAACACGTAAATAACATGGATCGATACTCAAACGGCATTGGTTGGCGGCGCGTTGACGTGCACAGATGCCGAAACTCCCTGTATGCGCCGGTCAGGGGCCTGCCGGGGTGATCGCAGTCTCCATCAATCAGGCGTGTGACGGCCCTCACGAGCCGTTTTGCGCCGTCTGCCCCGGTTGACGGCTCCTCCGCGCCGCTCATAGCGTGTGTCTACCGTCACAGGCGGGCCCTCTTCACTCGCGTCGAGTACGCGACACATCCCTACGGAGGACACCATGAGCCCTGCACGTTCGTTGCAGCAGGGAACCCGTTACCGCGCCGTCGTCGTGGCCACCGCCGCACTGACGGTGCCGGCTCTGGTCGCAGGTTGCTCGGTGGCCAATTCGAGCCACAGCGACGCCGCCAGTCCCGACACGTTGCGGATCGTGCTCCCGCAGGAGCCGCCCACACTCGAACCCTGCGACGCGTCACTCACCTCGACCGGAGTCGTCGTCCGCTCCAACATCACCGAGCCGCTGGTGGAACGCAACGCCGATACCGGCGATCTCGAACCGAAGCTCGCCGACTCGTGGGAGCAGACGTCGGACACGGTCTGGACGTTCCGGATCCGTCCGGGCGTCACGTTCAGCGACGGCAGCGTCTTCGATGCCGAGGACGCCGCCTTCTCGATCGATCGCACCGTCAACTCGACCATCGGCTGCGACGTCGACGGGTACGTCTTCGGCGACGACGAACTCGTGGTGAACGCGATCGACCCGTCGACCGTGACGGTGCAGACCCCCGCCGCCGACCCGATCCTTCCGCTGCGGATCTCGTTCGTGGAGATGGTGCCGTCCACCACCGACGCCCAGGACAAGGTGCGCGATCCCATCGGCACCGGCCCCTACGAGATCGACTACTGGGATCACGGGCAGCGACTCGCGCTGGTCCGCAACGACACGTACTGGGGCCCGGCGCCCGAGTACACGCGGGCGATCTACCAGTGGCGGACCGAGGGCAGCGTCCGGGCCGCGATGGTCACCAACGACGAGGCCGAACTCGCCACGTACCTCGGTCCGGAGGACGGCGCGGGCGACCTCGGCGTGGCCTACCCCAACAACGAGACGACGGCGCTGCGCATGATGGCCACCGAACCGCCGCTCGACGACTACCGCGTCCGCGAGGCCATCGACCTCTCCGTCAACCGGGCAGGGATCGTCAAGGCGCTGTTCCAGGGTCTCGGCGAGCCGGCCGGGCAACTCGTCGGCAGCAGCATCGTCGGGTTCGACCCCGACCTTCAGCCGACCCCCTACGACTCCGATCGCGCCGCGCAACTGGTGGCGGAGGCCAAGGCCGACGGCGTTCCCGTCGACAATCAGATCCGTCTGATCGGGCGCACGGGCCAGTTCCCCAAGATCAACGAGACCATCGAGGTCATCCAGAACTCGCTGAGCAAGGCCGGCCTGAACGTGAAGATCGAGATGATGGACACGGCCGGGCAGATGCAGTACCAGATCCGGCCGTTCCCGCAGGGCACCGGACCGATTCTGCTGATGATCCAGCACGGTAACCAGGCGGGTGACGCGCAGTTCACCGTCGACCAGTACATGCGCAGCGACGGATACCAGAGCTACTTCGGCTCGCCCGGATACGACGCGCAGATCGACGCGGCCGAGCGACTCGTCGGCGACGCCCGCCAGGACGCGTTCGCCTCGGTACTGGCCAACGAACCGACGGAGATCCGGCAGTTCGCGTACATCGCTCACATGAACGCGGTGCTCGCCAAGTCCCCGACCGTGCAGTACGCGCCCAACTCCGCGACCGGCGACGAGATGCGCCTGAGCGAGATGACCCACGCGGACACATCCGCGAACGGCTAACCCCTCTTCCCAGCCCCCCGGAGGAACTGAGATGTCCCAACCGAACCCGATCCGAAGGCGGTGAGTCATGTTCGCCTTCCTGCGCCGACGCGTCTACACCAGCCTCGTACCCCTCCTCGTCGTCCTCTTCGGTGTGTTCCTGCTCGCCCGCCTCACCGGCGACCCGACCAACCTCTACCTCCCGGTCTCCGCGACACCGGATCAGCGCGCCGAGTTCGCGGCCGAGAACGGCCTCGACAAGCCGGTGCTGAGCCAGATGGTCGACTACCTGTCCGGGGTCGTCCACCTCGACTTCGGCGAGTCGCTGCGCACCGGTGAATCCGCCGCGACCATGGCGTTGCGGGCGTTCCCGGCCACGCTGCAGCTGGCGTTCTTCACGATGCTGCTCGCGATCATCGGCGCCATCGTGATCGGCTGCTGGGCGGCGTACCGGCCGAATTCGCTCGCCGACCGGATCTCGAGCCTGCTGTCGATGACCGCGGCCAGCATCCCCGACTTCTGGTTCGCCATCACCGGCGTGTGGATCTTCGCGGTGGTGCTGGGGGTGCTGCCCACCTCGGGTACCGGAAGCGCGCTGTCGTGGATCCTGCCGATCGCGACCCTGCTCATCCGCCCGCTCGGCGTGCTCACCCAGGTGGTCCGCGGCGCGATGGTGTCGGCGCTGTCGGCACCATACGTACGTCTTGCTCGGAGCAAGGGGGCCGGCGACCTGCGCGTCGTCACCCATCACGCGCTCCGCAACGCCGCGGCTCCGGCGCTGACGGTGGCCGGCGACCTCACCGTCGGACTGGTCAACGGCGCCGTCGTCGTCGAGGCGATCTTCGGGTGGCCCGGCATCGGCAAGCTGATGATCGACGCGATCCTGCAGCGCGATTTCGCGGTCCTGCAGGCGGCGGTGCTGCTGACCGCGGTCAGCATCTTCGTCCTCAACATCCTGATCGACGCGGGCTACGCACTTCTCGACGCGCGTGTCCGTGAGAAGTCCAAGGTCTAGGAGGCCGCCGAGATGTCCATAGACAACGCACCCCGCCTGGACGGAGCCGGCGACGTCTACCCGAGCCCCGACGAGACGCCGCCGGCCCTCGCCGCCCCGGTCGACGAAGCTGTTCCGGCACCGAAGCCCTCCCGGAGCAAGGCACCGTTGTGGCGACTGCTGCTGCGTGACCGGGTGGCCACGGTCGCGGCGGCGATCCTGGTGTTCGTGTTCCTCGTCGCCGTCTTCGGCCCGTGGCTCGTCGGCGACGCCGCGACGGATCAGAACCTCGACCAGTCCAACCTCGCGCCGTTCCACGTGGCGAACGGGTGGATGAACATCCTCGGCACCGACCCGCTCGGACGCAGCATGCTGGCCCGGTTGATCGTCGCGTGCCGCACCACGCTCCTGGTGGCGCTGCCCGCGGTCGCGCTGTCCTGCATCGTCGGGTCCCTCGTCGGCATGTGGGCGGGCTACCACCGCGGCTGGCGGGAGACGACGGCGATGCGCGTCGCCGACGTCATCATGAGCTTCCCGTCGCTGCTGATGGCCGTCGTCGTCCTGTACGTGTTCTCGCCCAGCGCCGCGAACATCGTCCTGGTTCTGGCCATCACCCGCATCCCGATCTACCTCCGCACCGCCCGCGCGGAGTCGGCGGAACTGCAGAGCCGGTTGTTCGTGGACGCCGCGCGCACGTTCGGCGCCCGCAGCGGGGCCGTCATCCGCCGGCACGTGTTCCCCATCCTGCTGCCGACGCTGCTCACCGTCGCCACCCTCGACTTCTGCTACGTGATGCTCGCCGAGTCGTCGCTGAGCTTCCTCGGCATCGGCATCCAACCGCCGGACATCAGCTGGGGCCTGATGGTGTCCCAGGGCCGGACGTACCTGCAGACGGCGTGGTGGCTGTCGTTCTTCCCCGGTCTCGCCATCGTGATCACCACGGTGTCGGCGACCGTGCTCGCGGCATGGGCCCGGATCGCCACCGACCCCGCCCAGCGCTGGCGTCTGACCGTCCCGCGGTCGCGTCGCTCCCGGCTGTTCCCCACCCGAAAGGTCGTCTCATGAGTGCATCTGCACCGGCTGTCGAATCGCTCGACGTCGCAGACGCCGACCGCGTCGCCCTCGAGGTCGCGGATCTGACCGTCGACCTTCGTACCCCCTCGGGCACGGTCCGGGCCGTCGACCACGTGTCGTTCACCGCGCGACGCGGCGAGACCCTCGCGCTGCTCGGTGAGTCGGGGTGCGGCAAGTCGATGACCGCGCAGGCGCTCGTCGGCCTGCTCGAACCGATCGCCGACATCACCGACGGTTCGGTCCGTCTCGGCGACGTCGACCTGGTGACGGCGAAGGCCAGGACCCGCCGCACCCTCGCCGCCACCGAACTGGCCATCGTGTTCCAGGATGCGCTGACCGCACTCAACCCGGTGTACACGGTCGGCAAGCAGTTGGCCGAACCGTTCCGGATCCATCGCGGGCAGTCCGCGAAAGAGGCGCGGCGGGAGGCGATCTCGCTGATGCAGCGGGTCGGGATTCCCGAGCCCGAATCGCGCGTCGACTCCTACCCGCACCAGTTCTCCGGCGGCATGCGACAGCGCCTGCTGATCGCGATGGCCGTCGCACTGAGCCCGACGGTCCTGCTCGCCGACGAGCCGACGACGGCACTCGACGTCACGGTGCAGGCGCAGATCATGTCTCTGCTGCGGGACCTGCGCACCGAGCACGACATGGCCGTCATCCTCATCACCCACGACCTCGCCTTGGTCGCGGAGGAGGCCGACCGCGTCGCGATCATGTACGCGGGCAACGTCGTCGAGACCGGACCGGTCGCCGAGGTCTTCTCCTCGCCGCAGCACCCGTACACCAAGGGCCTGCTCGATTCGGTCCCCGTGCACGCGGTCCGCGGCGAGGACCTGAAATCCATCGGCGGCACCCCGCCCGACCTGCATTCCATTCCGTCCGGCTGCGTCTACCAGGCGCGCTGCCCGCTGGCCCGCGACCTGTGCCGGACCACCCGCCCACCGCTCGCCGACGTCGCCACACCTGGTCGCCGCTCGGCGTGCCATTTCCCCGAGGAGATCTCTCATGTCTGAGTCGATTCTGAAGGTGCGGGGCCTCACCAAGACGTTCAAGGTGCCTGCCAACGCGGCGGGCAAGAATCAGTTGCGCGCGCTCGACGGCATCGACCTCGACCTCGCCCGCGGCGAAACGCTCGGGCTCGTCGGCGAATCGGGTTGTGGCAAGTCCACTCTCGCCCGCACGCTGATGATGCTCGAGCGGCCGGACTCCGGTTCGGTGACGTGGGACGGCGTCGATCCGTTCTCGCTGAAGGGCAAGGACCTGCTCGCGCTGCGCCGCCGGGTGCAGATGGTGTTCCAGGACCCGTACGCATCGCTGAACTCCCGGATGTCGGCGGCCGACATCATCGCCGAGCCGTGGCGCACCCACAAGACGATGTACAAGACGAGCCGCGACCGGGCGGCGCGGGTGCGGGAACTGCTGCACCTGGTGGGTCTGCGGCCGAGCGACGAGCACCGCTACCCGCAGGAGTTCTCCGGCGGTCAGCGTCAGCGACTCGGGATCGCCCGCGCCCTGGCGTTGAACCCGAGCGTCGTCATCTGCGACGAACCCGTGTCGGCGCTCGACCTGTCGGTGCAGGCGCAGGTGCTCAACCTGCTGAACGACCTGCAGAAGCAGCTCGGCATCTCGTACGTGTTCATCTCGCACGACCTGTCGGTGGTCCGGCACGTCGCCGACCGCGTCGCCGTGATGTACCTCGGGCGGATCGTGGAGTCGGGTGCGACGGACGCCGTCTTCGACCGTCCCGCCCACCCGTACACCGAGGCCCTGATGTCGGCGGCACCGAAGCTGGACGCCGAATCCCGGGGCAAGCGGATCATCCTCGACGGTGAAGTGCCGTCGCCGCTGAACCCGCCGTCGGGCTGCCGGTTCCGCACCCGCTGCGCCCACGCGACCGACATCTGCGCGAGCACAGTGCCGCCCGCCGCGGTCGACGAGCGCGAGAGCGGCCACGTCGCCGAATGCCACCATCCCCGGCGTCCGATCGAACTCGGCGTCCCCGTCGTGGTCGGGTGAGCGGGGCAGAGTTCGCGATCATCGCGTTCGCCGTCTTTGTCGCCTCGTGCATGCAGGCGTCGATCGGATTCGGGATGGGGATGCTCGCGGCACCCGTCGTCGCGCTCGTCGATCCGGGCCTGCTGCCCGGGACGCTGATCATGACGGCGACGGTCGTCACGGTGATGGTGGTGTGGCGGGAACGCGACGCCCTCGATCTGTCGGGCACCGGGTGGGCGCTGGCCGGCCGGGTGCCGGGCACGATCGCGGGCGCGTTGCTGCTGGTGGTGCTGCCGGAACGGGGGTTGTCGCTGCTGCTCGCGGCCGTGGTGCTGTCCGGGGTCGTCTTCGCGACGCTGGGCTGGGCACCGCCGCCGCGACGCCGGAACCTCGCCGTCGCCGGGGCCGCGTCGGGTCTGCTCGGCACGGCCACGTCGATCGGCGGGCCACCAATGGCACTGGTGATGCAGGGGTCGAAGGGGGCGCAGCTGCGCGGCAACATGAGCGCGTTCTTCCTGGTCGGCTCCACACTGTCGGTGGCCGTTCTCGCCGCGACGGGGTCGGTGCACCGCGAGTCGGCGGTGATGTTCCTGCTGCTGATCCCGGCGACGGTGCTCGGCTACGTGGCGTCGCGGTTCGTGAATCGCCATCTGGACGCGGCGCGCCTGCGCCGGGCGTCGATCACGGTGTCCTGTGTCGGTGCGTTGATGCTGATCGGACAACAACTTCTCTGATGCAGTGTCTGCATCGTTCGATGCTCAACAAGTCTTGGACATGTATCGATCGGGCCACTTAGAGTTTTGGGTGTGAGGCGCCTCACGGGCGGCGCTGCGCTGTGAAGGAAGGTTTTCGGAGATGAGTACAACGAGCACCACCCCAGTTGTCACCGACATGCGAGTGGTCCCGATCGCGGGACACGACAGCATGCTCCTGAACCTGTCCGGCGCGCATGCCCCGTACTTCACCCGGAACCTGGTGATCCTCACCGATTCCGACGGCAACACCGGTGTCGGCGAGGTGCCCGGTGGTGAACCGATCCGCCGTACCCTCGAAGACGCCCGCGCAATCGTGACGGGGCGCAGCATCGGCGAGTACAACGGCGTTCTCGCCGATCTGCGGCGCACGTTCGCCGACCGGGACGCCGCGGGCCGGGGCAACCAGACGTTCGACCTCCGTGTCGCGATCCACGCCGTCACCGCCGTCGAGTCGGCACTCCTCGACGTGCTCGGGCAGCACCTCGGTGTTCCCGTCGCGGCCCTGCTCGGCGAGGGTCAGCAGCGCGAGAAGGTGCAGGCGCTCGGCTATCTCTTCTTCGTCGGCGACCGCAACAAGACCGACCTCGAGTACCAGTCGGGTGCGGCGGAGTCCGACGACTGGCTGCGCCTGCGGCACGAGGAGGCGCTGACACCGGACGCGGTCGTGCGACTGGCCGAGGCGGCTCAGGCGCGGTACGGCTTCGCCGACTTCAAGCTCAAGGGCGGCGTCCTGGCACCCCACGAGGAGGCGGCGGCCGTCACAGCGCTGGCCGAGCGGTTCCCCGACGCCCGGATCACCCTCGACCCCAACGGCGGTTGGCTGCTGTCGGAGGCGATCGAGACCTGCCGCGGGCTGAAAGACGTTCTCGCGTATGCCGAGGACCCGGTCGGCCCCGAGGGCAGCTTCTCCGGTCGCGAGGTGATGAGCGAGTTCAAGCGCGCCACCGGACTGCCGACGGCCACCAACATGATCGCCACCGACTGGCGCGAGATGGGGCACACCATCCGCTCCGGCGCCGTCGACATCCCGCTCGCCGACCCGCACTTCTGGACGATGAACGGATCCGTCCGCGTCGCCCAGCTCTGCGACGCGTGGGGCCTCACGTGGGGTTCGCATTCCAACAACCACTTCGACGTGTCGCTCGCGATGTTCACCCACGTCGCGGCCGCGGCTCCGGGCGACATCACCGCCATCGACACCCACTGGATCTGGCAGGACGGTCAGAGGATCACCAAGGACCCGTTCGAGATCGAAGACGGCTACCTCACCGTGCCGTCGACGCCCGGCCTCGGTGTCGAACTCGACATGGACCGCGTCGAGGCGGCCCACGAGCTGTACCTGCAGAAGGGGCTCGGCGCGCGCGACGACTCGATCGGCATGCAGTTCCTGGTGCCCGGCTGGACGTTCGACAGCAAGCGCCCGGCGTTGGTGCGCGCCTGATGAAGGTCGTCGTCGGCGACCGGAATCTGCTGCCGCATCGCGAGCTGTTCGAGTCGGGACTGCCGTCGGGTGCGACGGTGTCGTGGCATCGGACGTTCGACGAGTCGGCCATCGTCGCCGACCTCGCCGACGCCGACGTGTATGTGGGCGGCCGGTTCACCGCCGCGATGGCGGCCGCAGCGCCGAAGCTGCGCCTGCTGCACGTCGCCGGCGCGGGCACCGACAACGTGGCGTTCGCCGCGCTTCCCACAGACACCCTGGTGGCCAACACTTTCCACCACGAGGACTCGATCGCCGAGTACATCGTGTCCGCGGCACTGATGCTGCGACGCGGATTCCTCCGGCACGATCGCGCCCTCCGCGGCGACGTCTGGGCCACATCGGTCTACGACGACGCGATCGCGCAGTCCCGGTCGATGCGGGGGGCGCGGGTCGGATTCGTCGGCTTCGGTCACATCGGCCGGCGATCGTGGAACCTACTGCGCGCGTTCGGTTCCGAGGGCCGTGCGGTAACCGGCCGGGGAAACCTCGACGCCGCCGCGGAAGGCCTCACCTGGGCGGGAGACAACACGTCGCTGCTCCGGCTCCTGACGGAGTCCGACGTGGTGGTGGTGTCCGCGCCCCTGAACGATCACACCCGCGACATGATCGGCGGCGCGGAACTCGACGCGCTCGGCCCCGACGGCATCCTGATCAACGTCGGGCGCGGACCCCTCGTCCGGGAACAACCGCTGTACGACGCGCTGGCGTCGCGCCGGATCGCGGCCGCGGCGATCGACGTCTGGTTCTCCTACCCCGATGCCGGCGGTCACGGAGCCCCGAGCGCGCTGCCGTTTCGCGATCTGCCGAACATCCTGATGACCCCGCACTCGTCCGGCGTCACCGACCACACGTTCGTCGGTCGGGTCGGCGACATCACCGACAACATTCGCAGGCTGGACACGGGGCAGACGGTCCTGCGCACCGTCTGCCCCGACTAGCGTGCGTCAGTAGTTACCGCAGGTCTCGGCGATCGTCAGCGCCTTCGCGCGCCACTCGACGGCCGGTCCCTCGGTAGGCACGGTGTCCAGTCGGCTCTTCAGCTGCGGGTGGGCGTCGAGGACGGCCTGGCGGTCGGCCGGGGACTTCGAGAAGAAGTCCGCCAGCTGAGCCTTGCGCTCGGGTGCCTGGTCGAGGCGCGCGGCGAGCTGCGGAGTCACGTCGTGCATCGCCGCATCGATCTGCGCGAAGCTGCACGTGGAGTTCACGAGGCGGGAAGAGTCGGAGTCGGCCGGATCCGCGGAGGCGATGCCCGGGATCACGAGGGCGGCGGAGATCGCGCCGACGGCGGCGATACCGAATTGCAGACGTGCTCGTGAAACGTTCATGACGAGTCCTCCCATGTCGGTTGGTTTGCCGGGGAAACGATAGGGGCCCGAATTGTGACTTTCCTGAGGACCGTCTGAGAATTGGTGCGGCGAACTGGACTCCGAAGATGGTGCGCAACGCGAAGGCCGCACGTCAGCAGCCCACCGATCGGCGTTCGGCGTTCGACAGGTTCGTGGAGCAGATCGAACTCCGGGTCAGTCAGGCGCCATTCCAGCCGTGTGGGGTCATCCACAGCCCGTGGACGAGGTCGAGGGTGTCGGGTGCTGCGGTGTGACCTTTCATGACTGTGATCCTTTTGTCTCGGGTGAGGGGATGCCAGGAGGTGTAGGTAGACCGCGAGCAGGCGCCGTCGATCCGCGCGGATGACTTTCTTGCCGCCGACATCGAACGGCACTGTCTGGTCGTCGTCACGTGAATGACGAGGGTGGGGACGTCGACCTTGTCGAGGTCAGCTCGGAAGTCCGTCGCCGAGAACGCGGCGATGCCTTCGTAGGCGTTGTGGTGACCCCCCTGATTTGCCTGCGACCAGAACGAGTCGCGTACACCCTGGGACGGGTGACTGTCAGGTCGGTTGCGCCGAAGAATCGAAGGCTTCGACCGGGATGCCGTCGGGGTTGTCGGCGGTCTGCAGCATGAACGGCGGCACCGCCGAGGCGAGCACGATCTGGGCGACCCGGCCGGTCCCGTGCCGTCCGGCGTATCTACTCACCTCACCACCGCCGGTCGAGAGACCGACCAGCGTGGTGTCGTGAAGGTCGAGGTGCTCGAGTAGCGCCGCGAGGTCGGTCCTGCGCTTCCCAGCTGTCCGCATTGAGCGGCCACCCGTGGCTCAGGACTACGGGCGGCCGGCACCCCGGTCCTTGTAGGGGATCTCGGTGCCGCCGAGAGTGGTGACTGCCGGTATGCCGTACTTCTCGATGAGGACTCCCCGATGAAGAGTGAGTGGTAATGGGAGCGACGGTCCACCGTCGAGCTTTCGGACCTGTTAAACCGGCTCAGCGTGCACGCTTCTGGTCTGACGGTGCACGCCGGCACGAATGGCAGATCCGGCGGAGTTCAGCGTGCGAATCCCCGCGACCAGGCGATTTGGAATATCGCGTGCGGTTCGCGTAACTTATTCCAAGTCAGAGCGACACGGA
>NZ_LTCZ01000420.1:41842-45081 GCF_001583455.1 Rhodococcus sp. LB1
GAAACATCTCAGTACCCACAGGAAGAGAAAACAATAGTGATTCCGTGAGTAGTGGCGAGCGAAAGCGGAAGAGGCTAAACCATGGATGTGTGATAGCCGGCAGGTGTTGCATTCGTGGGGTTGTGGGGTTCATCTTGTCAATGCTGCCGTGTTGGCCGACAGTAAGAAATCATTGTGTTAGTGGAAGTGGTCTGGAACGGCCTGTCGTAGAGGGTGAGAATCCCGTACACGAAAATGCGATGACTGTCGTGATGGAAACCCAAGTAGCACCGGGCCCGTGAAATCTGGTGTGAATCTGTCGGGACCACCCGATAAGCCTGAATACTCCCTGGTGACCGATAGCGGACTAGTACCGTGAGGGAAAGGTGAAAAGTACCCCGGGAGGGGAGTGAAATAGTACCTGAAACCGTGCGCTTACAATCCGTCAAAGCCTTTGCACACTTCGGTGTGGGGGGTGATGGCGTGCCTTTTGAAGAATGAGCCTGCGAGTTAGTGGCATGTCGCGAGGTTAACCCGTGTGGGGTAGCCGTAGCGAAAGCGAGTCCGAATAGGGCGTCCGTAGTGGCATGTTCTAGACCCGAAGCGGAGTGATCTACCCATGGCCAGGTTGAAGCGACGGTAAGACGTCGTGGAGGACCGAACCCACTTAGGTTGAAAACTGAGGGGATGAGCTGTGGGTAGGGGTGAAAGGCCAATCAAACTCCGTGATAGCTGGTTCTCCCCGAAATGCATTTAGGTGCAGCGTCGCGTGTTTCTCACCGGAGGTAGAGCTACTGGATGGTCTAGGGGGCCCACAAGCTTACCGAAATCAGCCAAACTCCGAATGCCGGTGAGTGAGAGCGCGGCAGTGAGACTGCGGGCGATAAGGTTCGTAGTCGAGAGGGAAACAGCCCAGATCGCCAGCTAAGGTCCCTAAGCGTGTACTAAGTGGAAAAGGATGTGGGGTCGCGAAGACAACCAGGAGGTTGGCTTAGAAGCAGCCACCCTTGAAAGAGTGCGTAATAGCTCACTGGTCAAGTGATCCTGCGCCGACAATGTAGCGGGGCTCAAGTACACCACCGAAGCTGCGGCATTCACACAATGCACCCCCTTGATTCTGCGGAGTCTTGGGCAGTGGTGTGGATGGGTAGGGGAGCGTCGTGTGGCCATGGAAGCGGCAGGGTGACCTAGCCGTGGAGGCCACACGAGTGAGAATGCAGGCATGAGTAGCGAAAGACGAGTGAGAAACTCGTCCGCCGAATGACCAAGGGTTCCTGGGCCAGGTTAATCCGCCCAGGGTGAGTCGGGACCTAAGACGAGGCCGACAGGCGTAGCCGATGGACAACGGGTTGATATTCCCGTACCCGTGTGAACGCGCCCCTGGTGAATCAGTGATACTAACCATCCTGAAGCGTCCTTACGCCCCTTCGGGGGCCCTGGATGTGGATGCATGGGACCTGATCTGGTAGTAGCCAAGCGATGGGGTGACGCAGGAAGGTAGCTGAGCCAGTCAGTGGTAATACTGGTGTAAGCCTGTAGGGCGAATGGTAGGCAAATCCGCCGTTCATCAAGCCTGAGAGGTGACGCATAGCCGAATGAGGCGAATTCAGTGATCCTATGCTGCCGAGAAAAGCCTCTAGCGAGCTTTCACACGGCCCGTACCCCAAACCGACACAGGTGGTCAGGTAGAGAATACTAAGGCGATCGAGATAACTATGGTTAAGGAACTCGGCAAAATGCCCCCGTAACTTCGGGAGAAGGGGGGCCTCGTCCGGTGATCACTCTTGCAGTGTGAGCTGGGTGGGGCCGCAGAGACCAGTGAGAAGCGACTGTTTACTAAAAACACAGGTCCGTGCGAAGTCGTAAGACGATGTATACGGACTGACGCCTGCCCGGTGCTGGAAGGTTAAGAGGACCGGTTAGCCAGCAATGGCGAAGCTGAGAATTTAAGCCCCAGTAAACGGCGGTGGTAACTATAACCATCCTAAGGTAGCGAAATTCCTTGTCGGGTAAGTTCCGACCTGCACGAATGGCGTAACGACTTCTCAGCTGTCTCAACCATAGACTCGGCGAAATTGCATTACGAGTAAAGATGCTCGTTACGCGCGGCAGGACGAAAAGACCCCGGGACCTTCACTACAGCTTGGTATTGGTGTTCGGTTCGGTTTGTGTAGGATAGGTGGGAGACTGTGAAGCGCTCACGCCAGTGAGTGTGGAGTCGTTGTTGAAATACCACTCTGATCGTATTGGACCTCTAACCTCGGACCATGATCTGGTTCAGGGACAGTGCCTGGTGGGTAGTTTAACTGGGGCGGTTGCCTCCCAAAATGTAACGGAGGCGCCCAAAGGTTCCCTCAGCCTGGTTGGCAATCAGGTGTCGAGTGCAAGTGCACAAGGGAGCTTGACTGTGAGACTGACAGGTCGAGCAGGGACGAAAGTCGGGACTAGTGATCCGGCACCGGCAAGTGGAAGCGGTGTCGCTCAACGGATAAAAGGTACCCCGGGGATAACAGGCTGATCTTCCCCAAGAGTCCATATCGACGGGATGGTTTGGCACCTCGATGTCGGCTCGTCGCATCCTGGGGCTGGAGTAGGTCCCAAGGGTTGGGCTGTTCGCCCATTAAAGCGGCACGCGAGCTGGGTTTAGAACGTCGTGAGACAGTTCGGTCTCTATCCGCCGCGCGCGTAAGAAACTTGAGGAAGGCTGTCCCTAGTACGAGAGGACCGGGACGGACGAACCTCTGGTGTGCCAGTTGTTCCACCAGGAGCACCGCTGGTTAGCTACGTTCGGAAGGGATAACCGCTGAAAGCATCTAAGCGGGAAGCCTGTTCCAAGATGAGGTTTCTCACCCCCTCGAGGGGGTAAGGCCCCCGGCAGACCACCGGGTTGATAGGCCAGAACTGGAAGTCCGGTAACGGATGCAGGTGACTGGTACTAATAGGCCGAGGACTTACCACAAAGAAGCTACGCGTCCACTGTGCAGTATCTGAAACAACACACACGTTTCAGAACTGAAGAAGAAGAACACCACCAACAACAATGGTTGTTGTGTGTCTTCGCTGATGTTCCGTGTGACAGTTTCATAGAGTTACGGCGGCCATAGCGGAGGGGAAACGCCCGGTCCCATTCCGAACCCGGAAGCTAAGCCCTCCAGCGCCGATGGTACTGCACCCGACAGGGTGTGGGAGAGTAGGACACCGCCGAACATCCGTTACCGAAAGCCCCCCAACCTTGTTGGGGGGCTTTCGGCATTCCCAGG
>NZ_LTCZ01000421.1:0-19811 GCF_001583455.1 Rhodococcus sp. LB1
ACCTCGGATTCCCCCAGAACGCATAGGTACTGGTTCTCCGCGCCGGACCGTCCGCGGTCCGGCGCGGAGTCCGTTCGATCGAAAGGAACTTCATGAGCGACACCGCTCTCGCTCGCCGTCATCGGGTCGTGGTCATCGGATCGGGATTCGGCGGTCTCTTCGCCACCAAGGCCCTGAAACGGACGGACGTCGATGTCACTCTGATCGATCGGACGACGCACCACCTGTTCCAGCCGTTGCTGTACCAGGTGGCGACGGGAATCCTGTCCGAGGGTGAGATCGCGCCCGCGACCCGGCTCGTCCTCGAGGACCAGCAGAACGCGTCCGTCCTGATCGGCGGAGTCGAGACGATCGACGTCGCCGACCGGACCGTCACCTCCACACATCGCGGCCGCACGACGGTCACGGAGTACGACAGCCTCGTCGTCTCGGCGGGCGCCCGCCAATCCTATTTCGGCAACGACCATTTCGCCGAGCACGCACCCGGAATGAAGACGATCGACGACGCCCTCGAGCTGCGCGGCCGCATCCTGGGCGCGTTCGAAAGCGCCGAGGTGAGCACCGATCCCGCCGAGCGGGCGCGGCTCCTGACGTTCGTCGTGGTCGGCGCCGGACCCACCGGAGTCGAGATGGCCGGCGAGATCGCCCAGCTCGCGCACCGCACTCTCGCCGGCGCCTACCGCACCATCGATCCCCGGGACGCACGCATCATCCTGCTCGACGCGGCCCCCACGGTGCTCCCGCCCTTCGACGAGAAACTGCGTCGTGCTGCCGCCGGCACGCTGGAGGATCTCGGAGTCGAGATCCAGCTAGGCGCGATGGTGACCGACGTCGACGACGACGGACTCACTGTCCGCGACCAGGACGGGGAGCGGCGGATCGAGGCCGCCTGCAAGATCTGGTCCGCCGGTGTCGCAGCCAGTCCGCTGGGCCGGCAACTGGCCGACCAGACCGGCGCCGCGACCGATCGTGCGGGCCGCGTCCTCGTCGAACCCGACCTCACCCTGCCCGGCCACAGTAACGTCTTCGTCGTCGGGGACATGATGAACCGGGACGGGCTTCCCGGCGTCGCGCAGGTCGCGATCCAGGGCGGCCGCTACGCCGCGCAGCTGATCGCCGCGGAGGTGCGGGCCCACGGGAAAGGTCGCGAGAAGCCCGAACGCGCCCCGTTCCGATACACGGACAAGGGCAGCATGGCCATGATCTCCCGCTTCCACGCGGTCGCGAAGGTCGGTCGCCTCCAATTGACCGGGCTGCTCGCCTGGCTGCTCTGGCTCCTGATCCACCTGGTCTACATCGTCGGTTTCAAGAGCCGACTCGCGACCGCTATGTCCTGGACCTGGTCGTTCCTGGGCAGGACCCGGGGTCACCTGGCGGTCACGGAGCAGCAGGTGGTCGCGAGGACGGCCATCAACCGGCTCGATGCCTGGGAGGATTCCCGGGCGGTACCCGAGGCGGCGACGGCCTCGGCACGGTGAGTACCGTCGCCTCCGTGCCTGCATCCGCTCTCACCGTCGGCATCGACGTCGGTGGTACCAGTATCCGGGCCTGCGTAGTCGACGACACCGGCGAGGTACTCGACTCCGTCCAGGCACCCACACCGCAGTCGGCGAAAGCCCTCGAGGACGCGCTCGACCGTGCCGTCCGCGAGCTCGCGTCCCGTCATCGGATCGCCGCCGTCGGTCTCGCCGTGGCCGGATTCATCAGCTCCGACCTCACCACGGTGCGATTCGCCCCGCACCTGCCGTGGAAGAACGTGCCGGTCGCGAACGATCTGAGTGACCGGCTCGGACTGCCGGTGGTCCTCGAACACGACGCGAACGCGGCGGCGTGGGCGGAGCACCGGTTCGGTGCCGCCGCCGGTGGTCGCAATGTCGTGATGGTCGCGATCGGCACCGGCATCGGTGCGGCGCTGCTCATCGACGGCACGCTCTACCGGGGCAGTTTCGGCGTCGCTCCCGAGCTGGGCCACCTCCAGGTGGTGCCGGGCGGGAGACCGTGCGCCTGCGGCAAGCGCGGGTGCTGGGAACGGTATTGCAGCGGAACCGCCCTCGTCGACACGGCCATCGAGCTCCTCGCCGCCGACCCGACGAGTTCGACGGTCCTCGCACGCGAGGTGGCGAGCGACCCGGGATCGCTCACCGGCCGCCGCATCGCGAGCGCCGCGCGGGACGGCGACCCGCTCGCCGTGCGCACCATGGAGGAGTTCGCACGGTGGCTGGGCGTCGGACTCGCCATCGTCGGTGACGTCTACGACCCCGATCTCGTCGTCGTCTCCGGTGGTGTCAGCGGTTCGGCTCCGCTGTTCCTCGACCACGCGCGGGACGTCTACGCCTCTCTCGCAACCGGTTCCGGGCACCGCCCCCTCGCCCGGATCCGCGAAACACAACTCGGCGAATCGGCCCAGCGGATCGGGGCCGCGACGATGGCAAGGGACGCGCTGCTGAACGGAGCTCCGCTCCCCGTGCATGGTTGAGGAGTCTCTGAACTCCTCGAGCACGCACGAGCGGTGCAGCACTCGAGTGCCCGCACGGGAGACGAGCCGCACAGCGCAACACACCGGCACCACCACCCGAAGGCGGCGGTGCCGGTGCCTGAGAGCCTGCGATCAATGGGTGGCGACGGTGGCGGCGCTTCCCGCAGCCGACGCGTCGGGCCTGCCTGCGCCGAGGCGGTCCTCCAACTCTTCGAGGCTGCGCCCCTTGGTTTCCGGGACGAAGCGGTATACGAAGTACACCGAAATGAGGTTGACGAGGACGAACAAGCCGAATGTTCCGGTGGATCCGAGGACGGAGTTCAGGATCGGGAAGATGAACGAGATCAGGGCGTTCGTCGTCCAGAGCACGAAGACCGCGATGCCCATGGCGAACCCGCGGATGGCCATCGGGAAGATCTCCGAGAGCAGCAACCACACGCAGGTTCCGATGAAGCACTGCACGAAGGCGACGAACACCATCATCGCGGCGAGGATGATGTAGCTGCGGCCAGTGGACGAGGGCAGCAGGAACACCAAGGACAACGCGGCCTGCGAGGATGCCACGCCGATGAAGCCGGTCAGCAGCATCGTGCGACGATTCACGAAGCCCAGCAGGATGATGCCGAGAATCGTCATGATCACCGAGGTGACACCGACCGCGATGGTGGCAACCAGGGACGCGCTGACACCCAACCCGCTCTGTTCCAGGATCGTCGGGGCGTAGTAGTTGACCGTGTTGATACCCGTTGCCTGCTGGACGATGGCCAGACCGCAGCCGATCCAGAGTATCCGGCGCATCCAGGGATAGTCGCGCAGATAGTGGACGGCGCCACTGACCTTCGAGTTCCGGTCTCGGGCGGCGTGGAGGCTGATGCCGGCGTACTCGACTGCGGCCTCCGACTCGCTGCGGCTCAATTCGAGCGTGCTGCGGGTTTCGGCGAGCCGGCCCTTCGACGCGTACCACCGCGGCGAATCCGGGAGCGCGAGCATGCCGAGCAGCAGGAGAACCGCGGGCACCGAGGCGATGGCCAGCATGTACCGCCACACCGTCGGATCCTCGATGAGGTGATCGAGTAGCGCGTTGATCGAGAAGGCGAGCATCTGACCGGTGACGATCATCAGTTCGTTGATGGTGACCATCCGACCGCGGCGCTCGACCGGCGCCATCTCGGCCAGGTAGAGCGGGCAGGTGACGGCGGCGGCGCCCACACCGAGTCCGAGGATGATCCTGGCCAGCACCATGATCTCCACGTTGGGGGCCATCGCACACCCGAGGGCGCCGACGAGGAACAGACCCGCGCAGACGAGCAGCGTGCGCTTGCGACCGAGGGCGTCGGACAACCGGCCTCCCAGCAGTGCACCGACGGCGGCACCCGGGAAAAGCAGCGAGCTCACGACAGTGGCTTCGCCGACGGCGCTGAGGTTCAGCTCGTCCTTCATGTAGAGCAGCGCACCGGAGATCACACCGGTGTCGTAGCCGAACAGCAGACCCCCGAGCGTGGATATGACGGTGAGCTTGGTCAGGAAGCGTTTGTGACTGCGCTCGTTACGCGCAGCGCCGCCGCTTCCGCGGGCACTGGCAGCCGAGTGTGTTGTCGACATCAGGTGTATGGCCTTTCTGGGGAATGCTCACGCATCGCGACACGGAAGATCGGTTCACGTGTGTCGATATCGCCCGAGTGCGCTCGGCTCGATGCAGCAGAGGGGCGTTCTCTCCTGGACTGAAGCGCTTCACTAACGCGCTTCAGTTACCTACTATGATGTGAATCACAGAGGGTGTCAAGGGCAGATGACGCGATGCGTGAGAATGTCCCTGACGACGCGACCGAGGGAGATCGAGATGCTCGACGATCGAGCCACCGCGCACGACGGTGCGGAACGGCTACCCGCCGGCCTGCACCGACGCCCCACGATGGCCGATGTCGCGACGCGGGCCGGGGTGTCGCGCACCCTCGTGTCACTGATCTTCAGCAACAAACCCGGCGCCTCCGACGAGACCCGGGACCGCGTCCTGCAGGCCGCCGACGAACTCGGCTACCGACTCGACCGGGCCGCCCGCATGCTCGCCCGTGGGCGTAGCCGCACCCTCGGTGTGCTCATCGACGTCCACCAGACCTTCCAGGCCGACCTGATCGGAACCATCTACGCGGAGGCCGAGGCCGCCGGATACGAGGTCCTGCTCTCCGCGAGCGCACCCGCCCGGGACGAACACAAGGCGATCGAAGCACTCCTCAGCCACCGGTGCGAGGGCCTGATCCTGCTCGGTCCGCTGTCCGAGGCCGACTATCTACGGACACTCGCGGACCGTGCCGTCGTTGCCGTCATCGGCCGCGCACTCCCCCACACCGCCGTCGACACCGTGCGGACCGCGGACGCCAAGGGCATCCGGCAGGCCGTCGACCACCTCGTCGAACTGGGACATCGCGAGATCGTGCACGTCGACGGCGGCGCGGACCCGGCGTCACCCCAGCGTCGTCGCGCCTACCTCGCGGCGATGCGCAAGCACGACCTCTCCGACCACATTCGCGTCATTCCCGGTCAGCACACCGAGGAGGCAGGCATCGCCGCCGCGAACACCCTACTGGCCGAGGACCACCTGCCGACCGCCGTGCTCGCCGGCAACGACCGCTGCGCCATCGGCCTCATGGACGTGTTCACCCGCGCCCACGTCGACGTGCCCGGCGACATCTCGATCGTCGGGTACGACGACAGCCACCTGGCACAGTTGTCGCGGATCGACCTCACCACCGTGCGGCAGGACACGGAGGGTCTGGCGCGGCACGCCGTGCAGTTCGCCATCGGGCGACTCGAGGACGAGGACCTCGTCCCGCAGGATTTCGTGATCGACCCCCACCTGGTGGTGCGCGGCACGACCGGGCCGGCCCGGTCGTAGCCGCCTCCGCGCCGGCACCCCGGTTCAGCGCAGAGGCGGCCTCACTTCGTGATGCTCCTCAGGTATTCGACGCTCCGGACGACGTCGCGCACGGGGCCTTCGTCCTCCGGTTCCGTCGCGAGGATGGTGTCCTGTTCGAGGACGTACCAGCCGTCGTAACCCTGATTCTGCAGCCGCTCGACCACCCCGGCGATATCCACGTCTCCGGTGCCCAGTGGCGTGTACATCCCCTGCGCGACGGCCTCGGTGTAGGTGAGCTCGCCCGCCCGGACCCGTCCGAGTAGCGCCGCATCGACGTCCTTCAGGTGCGCGTGGGCGATCCGCTCGGGGGCCGTCGTGACGAGGTCGAGGGGGTCGGTGCCGCCGATCAGCAGGTGTCCGGTGTCCAGGCACAGCGGGATCGACGAGCCGTCCAGGATGCGGTCCACCTCGACGCGGTTCTCGATCATCGTCCCCACGTGGGGGTGGATCACCGCCCGGAGCCCGCGGTCGGCAGCGGCCGACGACAGGCGGTCGAGGTTGCGCAACAACGTCTTCCATCCCGAGTCGTCGAGTTCCGGTCGGGAATCGTAACCGACGGCTCCCGTCACCGCCGCCAGGACCATCACCTCCGACCCCGACGCGACGAGTGAGCCGACCGCCCCGCCGACAGCAGCGACCGCGTCGTGATCCGGATCGTGGAGCAGCACCGGGACGAATCCCCCGACCGCAGTCAGGTCGTACCGGGCGAGGGTGTCCGTCAGTTCGTGCGGATCCGAGGGAAGGAATCCGTCCGGACCGAGTTCGGTGGCTGCGAGGCCGGCGTCACGCATCTCGGTGAGGACCCGGTCGGGGTCGAGCTGGTGGCCCCACCCCTCCACCTCACACACTCCCCACGAAATCGGTGCTCCTGCAAGTCGAATCGTCATCGACGTGTTTCATCCAATCGCACCGGTCGGTGCTGTTGTAGTGACAGTGTGGCCGTTTCGGCAATCCCGCTCACGGCCGCCGCCGGGTGGTCTGCGCGGCCAGACGCTCGGCGAGCACCGCCGGATCTGCGTTTTCCCGCAACGCTTCCCACACCGTGTCCACCTGAGTGGCCGGCGCGAGACTGTGCACCGGCTGATCGTGGTCGAGGTTGGTGGGGAACGGGTAGCACTCGGCCGTCGCGACGACGGCATTGCGGAGGGTGTGCTCGCTCGCCCCGGCACTCTGCCGTGCCAGCAGTGCCGGATACACGGCGTTCGCCATGGCCTCCCGGTCCAGCACCTCCATCGCCCGGCCGAACGGCGACGAGATCTGCAGCAGATTGGCCATCCGCCGGATCGCGTCCGAACGGTTGCAGCCTGCGCCGTGGTAGAGCGCCGGGTTGAAGAACACCGCGTCACCCTTCCGCAGCGGCAGCTGAACATGACTGTCGCGGAAGAACTCGACGAACTCCGGCCGGGAGAACGCCAGGTAGCCCGCCTCGAACAGTTGCGAGTACGGCAGATACAGGGTCGGTCCGCTCTCGACGGGCATGTCGCAGTGCGCCACCGCCCCCTGCAGCGTCAAGGCGGCCGACATCCGGTGCAGGTGCGCCGGATACTCGGTCAGCTCCTCCCGGGGAACGATACCCAGGTGGTAGTCCCGATGCGGCACCTGCGCGGCACCACCGGGATTGACCACGTTGACCTGCGACGTCACCTGATACAGCGGTCCCAGCCAGCTCTGACAGATCAGCGCGAGAATGTCGTTGGCGTAGTACTCGGCGAACACCTCCGGGGCGCCGAGAGCCAGCTTCTGCGCGGCATTCCAGATGCGGTCGTTGGCGCCCGCCTTGCCGAAGTGGTCACCCACCACACCACCCGACGCGTGCTGCTGCGCGATGAGGAGGTCGAATTGTTCCGTGGCGCGATCCAGCACAGCGAGGTCGCTGAAGGCGTTCTGGAACACCACGATCCCGGGGCCGTCGGTGAGCGCGCGCACGAGTTCGGACTGCACGGCGCGGCGGGACTGCGCGTCGTCGAGGTGGGGAATCAGCGAGTCACTGCGGTACAGCAGGACGTTCTGTTCCACGGAGTGAGCGAACGGATAGTCGGCGAGGTCCGTCGAGCGGTCCACCGAGGCGCGAAACGCGTCGAGGTCGCAGTCGGAGTCGCGGATCCACTCACGCCGGCCGGTCGGCGGAGGAGTCGTGATGGTCATGGGAATAGTCTTGCTGTGATGTGAGCGGCAAACAACAGCAGAAACCCATCATTTTCACCTCAGGAGGCGGCAGTGAAGCACCGCTACAAGGTTCGTGAGACCAGCAGTCGGGATTGAGCGAGGCGACCGTCGACCGCGTCCTCCACGAACGTCCCGGAGTACGGGAATCGACGAGAGCGGAAGTGCAGCAGGCAATCCGCGATCTCGACAAACATCGCACTCAGCTCGAGCTGAGTGGGCGCAAGTTCCTCGTCGACGTCGTCATGCAGTCACCCGAGCGCTTCACCACCGCGTTCCGCGCGGCCGTCGAGGCGGAACTGCCAGCCCTCGCTCCTGCCGTCGTGCGCTCACGGTTCCAGTTCCGGGTAACCGGCTCCACACCCGCGATGGTCGAGACGCTCGATCGGATCGGAGCCCGCGGCACAGGGCGTGATCGTCAAGGCCTCCGACTCCATCGAGGTCGTCGAGGCCATCGACCGGCTCACCGCGGCGGGGATACCGGTGGTCACCTATGCCACCGACGTGCCGGGCAGCTCACGGGCCGGCTACATCGGGATCGACAACCGGGCCGCGGGGGCGACCGCCGCCCACCTTGCCGACCAGTGGCTCGGCAACGCGTCGTCCATCGTCCTGATCACGCTGAGCAGCAATGCCTTCCGCGGCGAGGAGAAACGGGAGATGGGGTTCCGCGCCGCACTGCGGAGTTTCGGCACCGGCCACGCGGGCCGACGCCCATCTGCGTGCCGCATGCCGCTGCAGGCCCGGGCGCGCTCGGCGGCGTCGCCACCGCTGCGTCACCCATCCGGGTGGTCACCCCGTACAACCAGCCGTGACGGCGTGGATCGGCGACTCACCCGCGCCTAGCCCTGCCCCTGGGGGACGGGGACGCCGCGCGATTGGAACCAGCCCGCCGGATCGATCTTGGTTCCGTTGACCGCCCACACCTCGTAGTGCAGGTGCGGTCCGGTCGACTGACCCCGGTTGCCCATGGTGGCGATCTGGTCGCCGGCCCGGACCTGCTGACCGACCGACACCAGCGACGTGTCGATGTGGCCGTACACGCCGGTGGTGCCGTCGTCCTGCTGGATGCGGACCCACAACCCGAATCCCGACGCCGGACCGCTCTCGATCACGGTGCCGTTGGTGACAGCCTTGATCGGGGTGCCGATGGAGTTCGCGATGTCGATGCCGTTGTGGTTCGTACCCCAACGCGCACCGAAGCCCGAGGTGAAGGTGCCGACTGCCGGGACCAGCACAGCGGGTCGGCGTGCCGCTTCCTCGGCCGCCGCCTGGCGCGCAGCCTGTTCGGCGGCCTCGCGAGCCAGGCGCTCGACCTCGGCTTTCTCGAACGCCAGCCGCTCGACCTCACGCTGGGCGGCGCGCTGGAGTTGTTCGGCGTAGTCGACGGGTACCGGGCGCGTGACCTGCAGGAACTGGGGCGGCGTCGAGAGAGACACGCCCGTCTCGGTCGACGCCTGCGCTACCTCACCGGTGGCCGCGGAGGCGATACCCCCGGATGCGAGCAGTGCAGCGGCCGCCAGCGAGGTCGCGACCAGCCGTCTGCGGGAGGTCTTCGTCGAACCGAGGCGCCGGGTGCGCCGGGCTTGCGGGACAGTGTTCGGGTGTAGAGCCAAAACCACATTCCTCTGTCGAGTTCGTGTTCGATAACGAAACGGTCACGGTTTCGACACAGGTTAGTACGGATCAGGCTGAATCCCGCGCGTCGCATTGACGCGCTCGAACGGGGTCAAGGTCTCGAACTGGATTTCTCGACCTCATCAGTCACATGCACCCCGTGAGCGCACATCGACGACAGAGGTCACGCGCCAGAAGTGTCCGAAGTCACGGAGCCCGGGGTCGTGACCGCGGGCTCCGTGACCTTCGAATCGACCGCTCAGCCGGCCGCCCGCAATTGGGCCGCCAGACGCATCGCGGAGTTCGCGTCCCCGTATCCCTCGTAACCGCCGACGCGTTGCACCACCTCGAAGAACAGGTCGGCGCCCACCGTCTGGGTGAACAGATGGAAGAACTCGCCGTGGGCATCGCGGTCGTACATGATGCCCGACCCGCTCATCCGGTCCAGGAGCTCGCGGGAGAGCCCGAAGCGGGCCTCGAGGTCGTCGTAGTAGTTCGGCGAAATCACGAGGGGCTCGAACCCGTTGGACTGCATGGTCGCGGCGGCGGTGAAAATGTCCGTGCACGAGAACGCGACGTGGCTGATGCCGCCACGCCGAGCCGCGGCGATGTGGGAGTTGCCCGACACCGCGCCCGGAACCATGTTCAGGGAGATGCGCAGCGGACGGTCGACACCGTCGGCACCCGTCTGATCCATCGTCAGTGCCTGACTGCGCATCATTCCGACCGCATCGGTGACGTCGAGGCCCTCGTGCGGCGCCATCGCGAACACCGAACGGAGCAGCAGCATGATGCCGTCCCAGTTGTCGGACGGCACGGCGAGCGCCACGTGATCGACCCCGGTGAAGACGGGCACCTCGTCCTGCCAGCGCGACTCCGTCGGATACAGATCGAACGCCGACTGCCACGACGCGGCGCTGCCCGGGCCGCGCAGATCCAGCGACGTCGCGTCGGTGATCTTGAGACGCACCACATCCGATTCGGGTGCGGTATCGACACCGGGCAACAGGACCTCGTGCACCGGGACCTCGAGCGCCGCGGCGCGCTCACCCCACGCGTCGGGATCGCTCGACCGGATACCGATCTGGGTGAGCACCGGCAGGTGCGCCGGCAACCCCGGAGCGGTCCACACGGTGCCCGCGGTCGCATCGACCACGATGGTCATCCGGCCGTGCCGCCACAACTGGAGGTCGTGACTGCGGTGCCGGCCCACCAGACGGAATCCGATGTGCTGCAGTGCCTGCCGAAGGTCGGAATCCTTGCCGGGACCGGCTGCGAGCCGGAGCGACACGATGCCTTCGAGGGGTGCGCGCGGCGGCGGCTCGAACAGCGCCAGACCGCGACCGGTGTCCTCACCGTGCTCGGCCTGCACGCGTGCGACCTCCTCCTGGAGGTACAGCAGCGAGCGGTGCGCGTCGGCGGCCGTGCGCCCCGTGGACGACTGCCGGAACGTGTCGTTGAAGATCTCGAGCGACCACGGTCCGGTGTATCCGGCGGCCTGGACGTGCGCGCCGAACGTCGCGAGATCGAAGTTGCCCTGCCCCGGGAAGTTCCGGTGGTGCCGGCTCCACTGCAGGATGTCCATCGACATGCGGGGCGCGTCGGCGAGCTGGAGGAAGAAGATCTTCTCCCCCGGGATGTCGCGGATGCCGGACGGGTCGTCGCCGCGGGAGAGGATGTGGAAGCTGTCGAGGCAGGTGCCGAGGGCAGGATGGTCGGCGTCCTGCACGATCTTCCACGCATGCCGGTACGTGTTGACGTGCGTGCCCCAGGCCAGCGCCTCGTACGCGATGCGGAGTCCCCGGCTGTGTGCGCGCTCGGCGAGAGTGTGGAGTTGCTCGGTCAGGCGGGCGTCGTCCCGCACCGCCTCGGGCAACGGCGAGGAGCACACCAGCAGGGTGTCGCAGCCGAGCTGCTCCATGATGTCGAACTTGCGCTCGGCTCGGATCAGGTTGCGCGCGAACGTCGTGTCGTCCACGGAATCCAGATCGCGGAACGGCTGATACAGATCGAGGGTGAGTCCGAGATCTGCTGCGCGGGAAGCCAGCTCACGCGGCGACCACGGCGAGCTCACGAAATCGGGTTCGAACACCTCGAATCCGTCGAACCCGGCTGCCGCGATCGCGGTGACCTTCTCCTCCAGCGATCCGCTCAGGGATACCGTGGCAACGCTCGTACGAACCTGTCGTCCCATGGTGGCGTCAGCCCTTGTTGCAGATGAAGTCGACGGCCAGCGCATAGCCGAGAATGCCGAGTCCGGCGATCACTCCGGTCGCGACTCCGGACACGTACGAGTGGTGCCGGAATTCCTCACGGGCGTGCACGTTGCTGATGTGCACCTCGACGAGCGGCACCTCGAGCGTCACCAGGGCGTCGCGCAGCGCCACCGACGTGTGCGTGAAACCGCCGGGGTTGATCACGACGCCCGACGCCGTGGTCCGGGCCTCGTGCACCCAGTCGATCAGGTGGCCCTCGTGATTGGACTGCCGCGCGACGATCTCACGTCCGGCCTTCGCGGCAGCCGTGCGGCACAACTCCACGACGTCGTCGAGCGTCTCCCGCCCGTACACCTCGGGCTGCCGTTGCCCCAGCAGGTTCAGGTTGGGGCCGTTGAGAACAAAGATCGGTCCGGGAGCGGTCATCGCGCGCATTACCTCCATTTGTACGAACTAGTGAGTTAGTTCGCACCCAGGATACAGCGCGCTCCCGCCTAGGCGGACTTGTCTCGGCGTTCTCCCCGCTCCGGCTTACGCGGAACGATGGTCGGAAGCACGTTGTCGTTGACCGTCTCGGCGCTGACCACGACCTTCTCGACGTCGTCACGGCTCGGGATGTCGTACATGACCGGCAGGAGGACTTCCTCCATGATCGCGCGCAGTCCACGAGCACCGGTGCCGCGAAGGATCGCCTGGTCGGCGATGGCCTCGAGCGCGTCCGTGGTGAACTCCAACTCCACGCCGTCCATGTCGAACAACCGGTTGTACTGCTTGACCAGCGCGTTCTTCGGCTCGGAGAGGATCTGGACGAGCGATTCCTTGTCGAGGTTCGTCACCGACGCGACAACGGGCAGACGGCCGATGAACTCGGGGATCAGCCCGAACTTGATCAGGTCTTCCGGCATGACCTCCGCGAAGTGGTCCTGCGTGTCGATCTCCGCCTTGGACCGCACCTCGGCACCGAAACCGATGCCGCGCTTGCCCACGCGATCGGACACGATCCGCTCGAGGCCGGCGAACGCGCCCGCCACGATGAACAGGACGTTCGTCGTGTCGATCTGGATGAACTCCTGATGCGGGTGCTTGCGACCGCCCTGCGGCGGCACGCTGGCCTGAGTGCCCTCGAGAATCTTCAGCAAAGCCTGCTGCACACCCTCACCGGACACGTCCCGCGTGATCGACGGGTTCTCGCTCTTGCGGGCGATCTTGTCGACCTCGTCGATGTAGATGATGCCGGTCTCGGCGCGCTTGACGTCGTAGTCGGCGGCCTGGATCAGCTTGAGGAGGATGTTCTCGACATCCTCACCGACGTAGCCGGCTTCGGTGAGCGCCGTCGCATCGGCGATCGCGAAGGGGACGTTGAGCATCTTCGCCAGCGTCTGAGCCAGATACGTCTTGCCGCAGCCCGTCGGACCGAGCATGAGAATGTTCGACTTCGCCAGCTCGACCGTCTCGCCGCGCGCGTCACGACCCTTGTCGCCGGCCTGGATGCGCTTGTAGTGGTTGTAGACCGCAACGGCGAGAGTCCGCTTGGCGGCATCCTGGCCGATCACGTAGTTCTCGAGGAAATCCCGGATCTCGGCCGGCTTCGGCAGCTCGTCGAGCTTCACCTCGCTGGACTCGGCCAGCTCCTCTTCGATGATCTCGTTGCACAGGTCGATGCACTCGTCGCAGATGTACACCCCAGGCCCAGCAATGAGCTTCTTGACCTGCTTCTGGCTCTTACCGCAGAAAGAGCACTTGAGCAGATCCCCGCCGTCACCGATGCGTGCCATCTCGTCAGGTCCCTACTTCCTTCGTCTACGTGCAACCATCGAACCGATCCCACGCCGTGCGCGCACCGACCGAAAACGAAAGCCCGTTATGTGACCGTACCCGCAGATCGCGAGCGAGGTCGACTGGTTGTCGGTGATTCGCGCACCGATCTTCCGGGAAAGCCAGCCTTGCCGATCCCGCACCCGGCTCGCGGCAACCGCGCCGTAACGGCGTGTCGCCCGAGCCGGGGCGGCAGGAAATCACTTCTGGGCGCTGAGTTTGCGGTACTCGAGCACGTCGTCGATGATTCCGTATTCCTTGGCCTCGGCGGCCGTGAGGATCTTGTCGCGATCGGTGTCCTTGCGGATCACGTCGGCATCCTTGCCGGTGTGCTTCGCGAGGGTGGTCTCCATCAGGCGACGCATCCGCTCGATCTCGGCAGCCTGGATCTCGAGGTCGGAGACCTGACCCTGGATGCCGCCGGTGGCGGGCTGATGGATGAGGACACGAGCATTCGGCAGGGCGAGACGCTTGCCGGGGCTACCGGCCGCCAGCAGGACCGCGGCAGCCGAGGCCGCCTGGCCGAGGCACACCGTCGTGATGTCGGCGCGCACGTACTGCATGGTGTCGTAGATCGCCATCAGCGAGGTGAACGAGCCACCCGGCGAGTTGATGTACATGGTGATGTCGCGATCGGGGTCCAGCGACTCGAGAACGAGCAGCTGAGCCATCACGTCGTTGGCCGACGCGTCGTCCACCTGCACGCCGAGGAAGATGATGCGCTCCTCGAACAGCTTGTTGTACGGGTTGGACTCCTTGACGCCGTAGCTCGAGTGCTCGATGAACGACGGCAGGATGTAACGCGACTCGGGGCCTGCGGGCGCCTGGCCTCCCAGGCTGCGGGGATCGAACAGGTTGGTCATCAGTTCTCCAAAGGATGTGTGGGAGCGGTCAGTGAGGAAGCCGGGCCGCTACAGCCCGGTCCCGCCCGCCTGCGCCGCGCGGGAGACGACGTGGTCGACGAAACCGTATTCGAGAGCCTGCTTCGCGGTGAACCAGCGGTCACGATCCGAATCGGCGGTGATCTGCTCGACCGTCTGACCGGTGTGCTCGGCGATCAGCTCGGCCATTTCGCGCTTGGTGTGCGCGAACTGCTCGGCCATGATCGCGATGTCACTGGCGGTACCACCGATTCCGGCGGACGGCTGGTGCATCATGATCCGCGCGTGCGGGAGCGCGTACCGCTTGCCCTTGGCCCCGGCGGAGAGCAGGAACTGGCCCATCGACGCGGCCAGACCCATGCCGAACGTCGCGACGTCGCACTCGGCGAACTGCATCGTGTCGAAGATCGCCATGCCGGCGCTGACCGAACCGCCGGGCGAGTTGATGTAGAGGGAGATGTCCCGGCTGGGATCCTCTGCCGACAGCAGCAGGATCTGAGCGCACAGCTTGTTCGCGATGTCGTCGTCGACCTGGGTACCGAGGAAGATGATGCGCTCGCGCAGCAGGCGTTCGTACACCGAGTCGCTGAGGTTCAACCCAGCGGTGGCTGAAGTCATGGCGGGACTCTGCAAAGTCTCCAGGTGATTGGAAGTCACGGTACCTGCCTTCTCCGTAAATCGTTGATTGCTGACACAGACACTAACGAAGGAGGGCGGCACCGGAGTCCCGGTGCCGCCCTACTTCGCTCAAAGCGGAAAACAACTCACAGCCGAACGCGAGAGAAACATCCCGCGACCAGCATTATTTCTGGTCTTCGCCCTCGGCGGAATCCGACGCAGCCTCGTCCGTGGACGCAGTCTCCTCGGTGTCGGCCTCACCGTTGCCGAACAGTTCGGCGGTGTCGACAGCGGCACCCGAGGTGTCGGTGACGGTGGCCTGCTCGACGACACCGGCGAGAGCCTTGCCGCGACGCACGTCCGCGAAGACGGCGCCGAGCTGACCGGCCTGCTGGATCTGCTGGATGAACTGCTCGGGCGCCATGCCGTAGCGCTGCGCCTGGAACAGGATGCGCTCGGTGAGCTCGTCCTGGCCGACGGTGACGTCGGAGGCGTCGGCGATTGCGTCCAGCAGCAGCTGGGTCTTCACCGAGCGCTCGGCGCTCTCCTTGGCGTCCTTGTCGAACTCTTCGCGGCTCGTGCCCTGCTCCTCGAGGAGCTTGTTCAGCGCTTCCTCGTCGTGGTCGAGGCCGTGCACCGCATCGTGCAGTGCAGCGTCGACCTCGGCCTTGACGACGGCCTCGGGCAGCGGGACCTCGACGGTCTCGAGCAGGGTCTCGAGGACCTTGTCGCGGATCTGACCGGCCTGCTCCACCTTGCGGACGCGTCCGACGCGCTCACGCAGGTCGGCCTTCAGCTCGTCGAGGGTGTCGAACTCACTTGCCAGCTGAGCGAACTCGTCGTCCTCGGCAGGCAGCTCGCGCTCCTTGACGGTGCCGACGGTGACGGTGACGACAGCTTCCTTGCCCGCGTGGTCACCGGCGACGAGCGTCGAGGTGAACTCCTTGGACTCGCCGGCCTTGACGCCGACGACGGCCTCGTCGAGGCCCTCGATGAGCTGACCCGAACCGACCTCGTGCGACAGACCGCTCGCGGTGGCCTCGGGGACGGCCTCACCGTCGACGGTGGCCGCCAGGTCGATGGAGATGAAGTCTCCGTCCTCGACCGCACGCTCGACACCGGTGAGGGTGCCGAAGCGCTGACGCAGCGACAGGAGCTGCTCCTCGACGGCCTCGTCGGTGATCTCGATCGGATCGACGGTGACGCTCAGCTCGCTGTAGTCGGGCAGCGTGATCTCGGGACGGACGTCGACCTCGGCGCTGAACTCGAGGAGCTCGCCGTCCTCGATCTTCGTGATCTCGATCTCGGGCTGACCGATCGCCTTCACCGAGGCGCTGGTGACGGCCTCGGAGTAGCGGGACGGGAGTGCGTCGTTGACGACCTGCTCCAGGACTGCTCCACGACCGACACGGGCTTCGAGCAACTTGGCCGGTGCCTTGCCCGGACGGAAGCCGGGGAGACGGATCTGTTGCGCGAGGGCCTTGTAGGCCTTGTCGAAATCAGGCTTGAGCTCCTCGAAGGGCACCTCAACGTTGATACGGACTCGCGTCGGGCTGAGCTGCTCGACGGTGCTCTTCACGGACTGGCTCCTTCGTGTGGTCGTGCTTTTCTGTGCGGCAGTTACCTGCCCTGTGGTTCTGGTCGGGGTGACAGGATTTGAACCTGCGACCCTCCGCTCCCAAAGCGGATGCGCTACCAAGCTGCGCTACACCCCGGTCGAAGCCGGCTCTCGCCAACCTCGCGAGGACCCGAGGAAGAATCCTACGGCCCCCCGATTATGAAATCCAAAGCGAGGTTGGGTACAGTCACTCATCGCAGACGACATGCATGGCGATCCCAGGTAGTCGTATGCACGGGGATGTAGCTCAATGGTAGAGCCTCAGTCTTCCAAACTGATTACGCGGGTTCGATTCCCGTCATCCCCTCCACACAGGAGCGTTCCCACCCCAGGGGACGCTCCTTTTTTCACGTTCGAGGGCGGCCGCGGAGACCGCATCCGCTATGACATGCGTCACATAGATGATGGACGCGGCCCCACTCGCCCTCCAGCGGACCACTCCCTCGTTCGCCGAGCGCGTAACCACGATTTCGGTCAGTACTCTGGGAGATGTCCGATTTGTCCCCTACTCGTGGATGTTGCCGCCCCGCAGCCGGCGGTCCGCGAGAACTCCGGAGGCCCACCGTGGAACTGCTACTCATTCTCGTGATCGTGGCGGCGGTCGCCTTCCTGGTGGTGAGGAGCCGCAGCAACCGCGCCGGGCAGACCGCGAATCAGCTCGAGGACGCCAAGGCGGACGCTCGCCAGGCCATCGAACGGCTCGGCGGGCAGGTGTACAGCCTCACCGGGTCCGACACCGCCTCCCAGCAGGCACTCGCCGACGCGTCCGAGCGCTACACCGCTGCCGGCTCCCAGATCGATCAGGCCACGACGCCCGTCCAGGCGCGTCTCGCCAAGCAGACGGCACTCGAGGGTCTGTACTACATCCGCGCCGCCCGGACGGCCATGGGCATGGACCCCGGCCCGGAGATTCCGTCGATCGACGGCCAGAAGTCCGCGGGCGCGGTCACCGAGGACCGCGAGGTCGAGTTCGAGGGGCGGCAGGTCGCGGCGTCGCCGAACCCGTCGTCGAAGACACCGAACTACTACCCCGGCGGCCGCGTCGCGGGACGCCCGGTACCGGCCGGCTGGTACTCGGAGCCGTGGTGGAAGCCCGCTCTCGTCGCAGGCGCGTGGGGCTTGGGCTCGATGTTCCTGTTCTCGGCGATGTTCTCCGGGATGGCCGGAGTGGGGTACGACGCGCAGGGCTTCGAGAGCGGAGCGGGCGACGCGTCCCAGGACACCGGTGACGCGGGCGCGGACGCAGGCGGGGACGGCGGTGACGCAGGCGGAGACGGCGGCGGCGACATGGGCGGGGACGCCGGTGGCGACGGCGGCGGATTCGACTTCGGCGGCGGCGGAGACGGCGGCGGATTCGACTTCGGTGGTGGGTTCGACTTCTAGCCGGCCGTCAGGAGGGCTGGCAGCGCGGACACCAGAAGAGGTTGCGGCCCTTCATGACCGAGTGGGCCACCGGGGTGCCGCAGATCCGGCACGGTGATCCCGCCCGCCGGTAGACGTACGTCCGGGGACGGTCCTTCGCGTACGCCGGATCGCCGTGATCGTCCTCGGGACGGACGACGTGCATCGTGCCGCGGCGGACCCCGACCTTCATCAGGGCGACGAGGTCGGCCCACAGCGCGTCCCACTCGTCACGGGACAGCGCGCGGCCGGGCCTGTCGGGGTCGATGCCGTGCCGGAACAGGACCTCCGCCCGGTACACGTTGCCGATGCCCGCGATCACGGCCTGATCCATCAGCAGAGCCCCGATCGGGGTCTTCGACGCCGAGATGCGTTTCCACGCCTTGTCGGGGTCGGCGTCCTTCCGCAGCGGGTCCGGGCCCAGCCGCGCCTCGATGGCGGCGACCTGTGGCGGATGGAGAACCTCGCAGGCGGTCGGACCGCGGAGGTCGGTGCCGAACTCGGCGCCGACCATCCGCATCCTGACCTGCCCGACCGGCGGTTCCATGGGGACGGCTGATTCCGTGAACGCTCCGTACAGTCCCAGGTGGACGTGCACTACGAGTCCGGACTCGTAGTGATGCCACAGGTGTTTACCCCAGGCCTCGGACGTGACCAGGACACGGCCGTCGACGAGGGCCGCGTCCTCCGCGAATCTGCCCTGCGGGCTCAGCACCCGCACCGGCGAACCGGCGAACCGGCGTTGGTGCAGCCGGGCCAGCCGGTGCAGGGTGTGACCTTCGGGCAAGGACGATCAGGCCTCGGGCAGGGCCGGGGCGACGCCGGTCTTCTCGAACTCGGACAGAATGTCGATGCGGCGCTGGTGGCGCTCCTCGTTCGACCACTCGGCGGCGAGGAACGCGTCCACGATCGCGAGGGACTCCTCGAGCGAGTGCATGCGGCCGCCGAGGCCGATCAGCTGAGCGTTGTTGTGCTGGCGGGCCAGCTGCGCGGTCTCGACGCTCCATGCCAGGGCACATCGCGCACCCTTCACCTTGTTCGCGGCGATCTGCTCACCGTTGCCGCTGCCGCCCAGCACGATGCCGAGGCTGCCCTCGTCGGCTACGACACGACGGGCCGTCTCGATGCAGAAGGCGGGGTAGTCGTCGAGGGCGTCGTAGACGTGAGCGCCGCAGTCGACGGTCTCGTGGCCCGCGGCCTTCAGGTGTTCGATGATCTCGTTCTTACGTTCGAATCCGGCATGGTCGGCACCCAGGTATACGCGCATGACTGGTGATTCTGTCAGGCGTCCTCGCGAATCGTGTCAGGGGCCCGGGACGCTTATCGTGATCAGCATGTATCCCGACAACGGACAGAACTGGGGACAGCCGTATCCGGGGCATCGGCAGGCCCCCGCGCCGCACCAGTGGAGTGGCGGGACGGGATGGAATCCTCCGGTCCCGTTGCCGGGCCTCATGCCGAACGACAGGCCCGCCCGGCACTCGTGGGAGATCCCGCTGCTCGTGGCGGCGATCGTTCTCACCGTCGTCGCCTACGTCGCGGCGATCGCGGCGCTCTTCCTCGGCGTGGTGTCCACCTGGGTGCTCATCGTGCTGGTCGCGCCGATTCTCATCGCCGTCGGCCGCGGCCAGCTCTACGGCTCGCAGCAGGTGAACGGGATCAAGATGACGCCCACCCAGTTCCCCGACGGGTATCGGATGGTGGCCGAAGCGGCTGCGCGGTTCGGGATGACCGAACCGCCCGACGCATACGTCGTGCTCGGGAACGGCCGGATCAACGCGTTCGCGTCCGGACACGGTTTCCGCCGCTTCGTCGTGGTGTACAGCGATCTGTTCGAGATCGGCGGCGAGGCCCGCGAGCCCGACGCGCTCGCCTTCATCATCGGCCACGAAGTCGGTCACATCGCGGCCGGTCACGCGTCCTACTGGCGGCAACTGGGACAGTTCGCCGCCAATTACATTCCCGTCGTCGGGTCGGCCCTGTTCCGATCGATGGAATACACCGCAGACAACCACGGCTACTGCGTCCGGCCCCAGGGCGCCCGCGGCGCGATGGGTGTTCTGGGCGCGGGTAAATATCTCGTGAGCATCGT
>NZ_LTCZ01000421.1:19870-20214 GCF_001583455.1 Rhodococcus sp. LB1
AGATCTACCGCGATCCGCAGCTACTGCAATACGCGGCCGACCCGGCCGGGCCCGTCACTCGGTGACCGTGCCCGGGACGGGGCTCAGTCGAACTGGGGGTCTTCGGTCCGGGTGCGCTTCAGCTCGAAGAAGTGCGGGTAGCCGGCCAGTGCGACCGCACCGTCCCACACCTTGCCCGCGTCCTCGCCGCGAGGAATCCGCGACAGGACCGGGCCGAAGAACGCGACACCGTTGACGTGGATGGTCGGGGTTCCCACGTCCGGTCCGACGGCGTCCATGCCTGCGGCGTGACTCTCGCGCAGTGCGGCGTCGTACTCCTCGGATTCGGCGGCCTCGGCCAGTTC
>NZ_LTCZ01000422.1:0-7994 GCF_001583455.1 Rhodococcus sp. LB1
ACACCCGACGCCACCGATGCTCCGGTGCCGCGGTCGAACAACAGGTCCACCATCAGCTGATTGCGGGTGCGGCCACCGCTGTCCCCGGTCGCGATCAGACTGTCCGCGTCCCGCCCCAGCGTGGCCTGCAGACACACGGCCTGCTCGACCGGCATCAGCACGCTCAGATAGGCCATCGAGTCCGGCGCGGGGCGTGTCGTGACCCGTCGTTCGGACACTGCCTTTCGGTGCCGGGCCACGACCGCTGCGGCGTCGAGTTCGACCGCCAACGCTTTCGCCCGATCAGTCCGCGGTCGCCGACGCCGTCGAGAATGGCCGGGTCCGAGCACAACCGGCGGTCCACGATCGCCCGAATTCGTTCAACCGCCCGGTCTGCAGCAGGGTCAGGGTGTGCGGCATTTCGTGCACCAGAGCCCGTGCGAACCCCAGGTGCCGCCCGCCGCGGTTCGGGGACTCTCTGCGGGCCAACGCAATCTGCGAGGCGATGCCGCGGTCCCAGTCCGCCCGCGGTAACCCGGCGGCCTTGCGGTCCGCGCGGATCTGGGTGGCGACGTCGTCGGTGATCACCGCCTGCACCGCGCACCCGACCGACTTCAACGTCTCGATCGCATCGAGCAGATCGATGCCCAGTCCCGGATCTCCACTTGCCGCCTCGGCGCATTGCAGTCGCGCCGTGAATGTGCGCAATTCCTCGAGAAGTACTGCCCCCACAACCAACCTCCCCCAAGGTCGTTCGAATACATGTTCGACTCTAGCAGCGAAGTCCCGACCGGGCAATGCCCGAATCGCAGGCTGGGTACCGTGTGCACAGGCGCAGCCCCCGCGGAGGGTCAGGCGCTGACTGTCAGCCCACGCGGATCCCCCGTTTGGCGACAAACTCGCGGGCTCGACCCATCAGCCGAGCGACCTTGGACGACTCGATGTCCACCGGCTCCGCAATGGGCCCACCGATCGACCCCGCCATCTCGGCCCCCGTCTCCGTGTCGGTGACCACCCGTCCATCGGCAAGGGTGATTCCCCGAGGAGGCGTGCGGCGCGGCGCTGTCAGGTTGCAGCCTCAGAGTACGGCTCGAGGGAATACGATTTTCGACGTTCCGCGATGAGTTCGGCCATCTCTTCAGGTCTGTCTATTTGTATCCCGCACCCGGCTATTGGAGGAATCGCCCATGCCCCGCACACGGATCCACAATATGAATATTTCCCTCGACGGCTACGCCGCCGGTGAGCACGTGACGTTCGACGCCCCGATCGGCGATGCCGAACGGCTATTCGATTGGTTCGACGGACGCGTCATCCACGGGGTCGACCGGGTAGACGCCCCAGTCACCCTGGACCGCGCCGTGACCAGCCTGTGGAGCCAGGGCATCGGCGCGGAGATCATGGGTCGTCGCAAGTTCGGCCCCCAAACCGGCGAGTGGCCCGACGACGGGTGGCGGGGCTGGTGGGGCGACGAACCGCCATTTCACACACCGGTGTTCGTCATGAGCCACTACCCACACCCCAGCATCGACTTTCCCAACGGAACGAGCTTCCACTTCGTGGACGCGCCACCCCATGAGGTGCTGCGCATGGCCCAGGAAGCTGCCGACGGTCGGGACGTCCGGATAGGCGGAGGACCCTCGACCGTGCGGCAGTTTCTGCAGGCCGACTTGATCGACTTCATGCACCTGGTGATCGTGCCCATCACCCTCGGGCGCGGCGTATCCCTCTGGGAGGGCTTGAACGGCATCGAAGACCGCTTCACAGTCGAGACCGTCGCATCCCCCAGTGGGCTTACCCACCAGTTCTGGAACAAGAACGGCCACGACTGATCCCGGTGGCTGTTGCGACCTCTGTCCGCAATTACCACTTCCGTGCGGTGAGCAGGAGGTATTCCCAGTTCATCACTGTGCCGCCGGTACCGTGGTCGAAACGACGTGCGAGATCGGCGAGTTCGTGATCCAGTGCGGCGACCCGGGCGGGGTCGTGGGCGATGTTCCTGTACACCGCGATGGTCGGACCGTAGCGGGTCTTGAAGTAGTCGCGGAAGTCCTCCGGCGACCGGAACTGATCGATGCGCACGGTGTGCCGGGTTGCCACGATGTCGGTGATGTGGTGGCCGAACAGCGCCCGGACGTGTTCCTCCCGACCCCACAGTGGCGGGGGCTGCGCGCCCGGAGGGGGCGGGGGTGCATACGGTTTCATCGTTGCGAACATCTGGCCGATGAAACCCTCGGGGGTCCAGCTGAGTAGACCGATCGTCCCTCCCGGCCGGCAGACGCGGACGAGTTCGTCGGCGCTGGCCTGATGGTGCGGGGCGAACATGACACCGACGCACGACATCACGGTGTCGAACTCGTTGTCGGCGAACGGCATCGCCTCGGCGTCGGCCTCGCGCCACTCCACCTCGGCTCCGAGTTCGGCGGCCCGGCGGCGGCCGGCGTCGAACAGTTCGGGGGTGAGGTCACTGGCCACGACGCTCGCACCGGACAGCGCCGCAGGGATGGCGGCGTTGCCGGAGCCTGCCGCGACGTCGAGAACACGGTCACCGGGCCTGACCCGGCTCGCCCGGACCAGGGCGGGGCCGAGGCCGGCGATGATGTCGGTGGCGAGGGCGGGGTAGTCGCCGAGAGCCCACATGGCGCGGTGTTTGTTCTTCAGGTCGCGGTCGGCTTGCACTGCGTCGATCGTGTCATCCATCTCGGTACTCCGGTGGGTCGGCTGCATCGGTCGAGATCCAGCCTGGCCGGATGGCGGTGCCCCGAACAGGCACCCTCGGGGTAGGTTCCCGCCACCCCGGACGTCAGTCCTGGTCGCGGAACTGCGCCGCGAGTTCGCTGCGCGAGCGGATGCCGAGCTTCGCGTAGACCCGGGTCAGGTGGTACTGCACGGTCTTGACGGACAGGAACAGCTCGCCCGCCGCCTCCTTGTTGCTCGCTCCGCCGGCGACGAGTTCGGTCACAGCCCGTTCCTGCGGAGTCAGTTCCTCGAGCGTGAACCGGCTGCGTTTGAGGTTGAGGCCGCCGGCCTTGAGTTCGCGGTCGCACCGCTGCACGTAAGAGGTGGCTCCGAGCGCGAAATATCCCTCCCGGGCGGCCTGCATGACGGCGTCCGCTTCGCGCCGCTTCCCTGCCCGGCGCAGGGTCTGGCCGTACGCGAAGTTCACGCGGGCGCGGTCGTAGGGGAGGGGAAGGGTGTCGAGGTGCGTCAAGGCCGTCTCGAACACGTCCCGGGCGGAATCGATGTCGCCACGCGCGCCGGCGACGCGACCGCGGGCGTAACCGAGACGAGCCATCGCCGACCGGTGGCCGCGCTCGGCGGCGCGTTCCTCGTGCGGGGTGAGGAAGGTGTCCGCGTCGTCGACGCGACCGGCCATCACGAGGGCGTTCGCGTAGACGTCGGGCCACTGCCAGAAGCCGGGCTCGTCGATGCCCTCGCGCGGTTGCAGGCGGGTGAGAGGCTCGAGTGCCCTGATCACTGCGGCGTAGTCGGCCTGCACCTCGGCGCATTGGGCGCGTGCCAGTGAGGACGGAATGAACATCATCGGGTAGTCGTGCGAACTCGCCGCCGCGAGACGGAGGTGCTCGTGCGCAGCGGGCCAGTTTCCGCGTAGCGCGTGTGTCTGCGCGCCGGTCCAGTGCACCAGGGGCCGGACGAGGTCGAGTGCGGCGTCCTCGAGTTGGTGTGCCGCGCGGTCGACCGTGGCGATGGCGCCACTCCAGTCGCCGAGGGCGAATTGCGTTCGCGCCAGCCAGGCCTGCGCCCACAGCGAGATGCGGGTCGAGCCCATCCGGAAGGCCGTGGGGACGGCGCTCTCGAGTTCCTGACGCGCCGATTCGGGATCGTCCAGCGCCAGGTCGAGCCAACCCCTGGCCATGTCGAAGCGCTGGGACTGGGCACCGAGGGCGATCTTCGCGGACAGTGTGTCGTAGGCGGCCCGTGCCTCCACGATCTGACCCGTGGCAGCGAGTCCGAGTCCCATGATCGCCGCGGATTCGACGGCCGACGGATCGCCCGGATCGACGAGAGCCACGGCCCGGCCGGCCCATTCGACGAGGTCCGGTCCGTGCCAGCGGACGAGTGAGTCCAGGACGCGGCGCTGGCAGATCAGCGCGGCGGTCGCCGGATCGGTGTCCGGGTCGCATGCGGTCCACGACTGGGTGAGCAGCAGATCGGCCTCCGCGGGTCGTCCCCGGAGGATTGCGAGGTAGCCGAGTACGGCGTCGCGTAACGGACTTTCGGGGAAGCTCTCGATTTCCGGCGCGAACGCCAGTGCCTGGGGAAGGTTGCTGGCACCGACGAGAGCGTCGACGGCCCGGATGAGACGTTGTTCGCGTTCGCCGCGGTCCGCGGTGAGGCGGCTCGACTTGATCAGTGCGTCCGCGACGGCCGACCACGCCCCGACGGTCGCCCGCTGCGCAGAGTAGGTGTCCAGTTCGTCCGCGAGCGCGGGGTCGGCGAACGGCGCCGCCGCGGCGCGATGGTCCAGCCGCCTGCCCTCGTCCTCGACGATCTGTGCGGCATGATCGTGCAGGTCACGTAGCCGGATCGGCCCGAGGCTGCGGTAGACGGCGGCCCGGGTCAGCGGCGACGGGAAGGTCAGCACGGTCACGCCGCGATGCTCACCGACGGTGAGGAGGCCCGCCCGATGGATTTCGTCGAGCGCTTCCACCGGGTGCTCGATGCCCGCGAGCGCGGCGGCGTCGGCGAATCGGGGATCCCCGGCGAGTACGGCCGCCGATTCGACGAGTGCCCGGGCAGGCGCTGAGCACGCGGACAGTTGTGACTGCACTTTCGCGGCGAACGTGCGGGGTACCGGGAGCACTGGCTGCCACTGGCTCCACGCGCTCGGGTCGACTTCCTGCAGAAGTTGCGTGAGGTGCCGCGGATTCCCCGCAGTGTGCTGAACGAGCTGGTGCGCCACCGGGGCCGGAAGGTCGAGATGCGCAAGGGTATTCGCAAGTCTGCGGGTGTCGGACGCATCGACCGGCCGGACGTGGATCCGATGCCGGCGATGCCGGTCGAGGAGGTCGAGGACGTCCGCGGGAACACCCTCAGGAGGTTCCGAGTTCGTGACGAGGACGATCAGTGCCGGTCGGTCCAGCAGATGCACGGCGGAGGTCAGCGCCTGCAATGAGGCCAGGTCTGCCCACTGCGCATCGTCGAGCACGAAGACGAACGTTCACTGCAGCGACGAGTTCGCGGGCGACGTCGAGGGGGTCCGCCGACGTCACGGCCGCCCCGAGGAGCTGTTCGGCGACGCCGAAGGGATGGCCCGACGCCCACGGGGCGCAGACCGCGGAGAACGCGGGCAGGTCGGGATGCGCCGCGAGGAAGTGTTCCACCAAAGTGGTCTTGCCGATGCCCGGCACGCCTTCGACGACCACGACGACGGGCGCGTTCTCGCCCGCCTCACGCAGGATCGACTCTAGTTCGGCGAGTTCGCGGGAACGCCCGACGAGCTCGATGTTCCCTGGATCCCTCACACCACTCACCGTATCGCGGCGGCTGATTTCGGCGTGTTCCTGGCGAAAACTGGGAACGCTTGTACCGTGAGGTTAGAAGCTGCTGGTCAGAACGACTACGAGTCGAAGGATTCGGTGCATCCATGACGACGGAGGCGAACTCCACGAAGTTGGAGCGAGTGGCGATCCGCTTTGCCGGAGACTCCGGCGACGGCATGCAGTTGACCGGCGACCGGTTCACGTCGGAGGCGGCGGCGTTCGGCAACGACCTCGCCACCCAGCCCAACTTTCCCGCCGAGATCCGGGCGCCTCAGGGCACGCTCCCCGGTGTGTCGTCGTTCCAGATCCAGATCGCGGACTACGACATCCTCACGGCCGGCGACCGCCCGGACGTCCTGGTCGCCATGAACCCGGCGGCGTTGAAGGCGAACCTGGCCGAACTGCCGCGCGGCGGCATGATCATCGTGAACACGGACGAGTTCACCAAGCGGAATCTCGCGAAGGTCGGATACGCCACGAGCCCCCTCGACGACAACTCCCTCGAGGACTACGTGGTGCATCCGGTGGCGATGTCGACGTTGACGGTCGGCGCGGTCGAACCCGCCGGACTGAGCAGGAAGGACGGCGAGCGGGCGAAGAACATGTTCGCGCTCGGACTGCTGTCGTGGATGTACAACCGCCCCACGCACAGCATCGAGCGGTTCCTGCAGACCAAGTTCGCAGCGAAGCCGCAGATCGCGGAGGGCAACCTGCTCGCGTTCAAGGCCGGGTGGAATTACGGGGAGACGACGGAGAGTTTCGCGACCACCTACGAGGTGTCCGCGGCGACGCTCCCACCGGCCACGTATCGCCAGGTCACCGGGAACACGGCCCTGGCCTACGGGGTGGTGACCGCGGGACGGCTGGCGTCGCGGGACGTCTTCCTCGGCACCTATCCGATCACGCCGGCGTCGGACATCCTGCACGAGCTGAGCAAGCACCGGAATCTCGGCGTCACCACGTTCCAGGCCGAGGACGAGATCGCCGGAATCGGCGCGGCGCTGGGCGCCTCGATCGGGGGTGCGCTCGGCGTGACGAGCACGTCCGGACCCGGACTGGCGCTGAAGAGCGAAGCCATCGGGCTGGCGGTGATGACGGAGGTCCCGCTGCTCGTCATCGATGTCCAGCGCGGTGGCCCGTCCACCGGGCTCCCGACGAAGACCGAGCAGTCGGACCTGTTGCAGGCGATGTACGGACGCAACGGCGAGTCGCCGGTCGCGGTGATCGCGCCGTGCTCACCCGCGGACTGCTTCGACGCCGCCGTCGACGCCGCCCGGATCGCGTTCACGTACCGCACACCGGTGCTGTTGCTGTCGGACGGCGCCATCGCGAACGGCAGCGAACCGTGGGCCATCCCGGACGTGTCCGAACTGGACCGGATCGACCCCGGCTGCGACACGGCGCCACTGGTGGACGGCGAATTCGCACCGTACGCCCGGGACCGGGAGACGCTCGCCCGTGCCATGGCGATACCGGGAACGCCCGGGCTCGAACACCGCATCGGCGGACTCGAGAAGGCCGACGGCAGCGGCGACATCTCCTACGATCCCGCCAACCACGACCTCATGGTGCGGTTGCGCCAGGCCAAGATCGACGGAATCGCCGTTCCCGACGCGGTCGTCGACGACCCCTCGGGTGAGGCCGACCTGCTGCTCGTCGGATGGGGCAGCTCGTACGGACCCATCGGTGAGGCCTGCCGGCGTGCTCGCCGTGAGGGCAAGAAGGTGGCCCACGTGCACGTGCGCAACATCAACCCACTGCCCGCCAATCTCGGTGCGGTGCTGCACAGCTACGGGACCGTCGTCGCACCGGAGATGAATCTGGGCCAGCTCGCGATGATCCTCCGTTCGAGGTTCCTCGTCGACGTGCAATCGGTGACCAAGGTGCGGGGGCTCGCCTTCCTCGGCGACGAACTGCACGACGTGATCGACTCCGCGCTGGCCGGAACGTTGCGTGAGCACGAGCTCGCGAAGACCTCCGACGCGCTCGCGTCGGCGACCTACCGATCGACCGGACCCCGGCAGGAGGAATCGGCGTGACACGGATGATCAGTCGTGTCGGTGCGGATCTGGGCCTGAGCGCCACCGCGCACGTGCCCAGGACCGACGAACCGCAGAAGGCCAAGGACTTCACGTCGGACCAGGAGGTCCGTTGGTGTCCGGGGTGCGGCGATTACGTCATCCTCGCCACGATCCGAAGTTTTTTGCCGGAGTTGGGACTCCGACGCGAGAATCTGATGTTCGTCTCCGGTATCGGATGCTCGAGCCGCTTCCCGTACTACCTGGACACGTACGGCCTGCACTCGATCCACGGTCGTGCGCCTGCCATCGCGACGGGTCTCGCGGTGACGCGCCCCGACCTGTCGGTGTGGGTGGTGACCGGCGACGGCGACGCTCTGTCGATCGGGGGCAACCATCTCATCCACGCCCTGCGGAGAAACGTCAACATGACGATCCTGTTGTTCAACAACAGGATCTACGGGCTGACCAAGGGGCAGTACTCGCCGACCTC
>NZ_LTCZ01000423.1:0-11968 GCF_001583455.1 Rhodococcus sp. LB1
AACGCCATGGCGTTGATGTTCTGAGTGACCCACTCGCGGCTGGTGAGGAAGTTGACCTGGTTCCTGCTCAGTGCGGGAACTGCGCGCCAGATCAGGAAGATGCCGATCGCGGCGATGAGGATCGAGATGAAGATCGCCGAGGTGGTTGCGAGGGACTTGAAGATCCGGTCCCCCGGCCTGGCGACGGACTTGCCGCGCGGTGAACCTGTCGGAGTCGGGGTTTCGGCCTTGGTGGTACTCAACTCGGCCTCCGGGGTGCCGTTCGGACCGCCCACCCCGACTCCGCCAGAAGCGGAGTCGGAGGCGCGAGGTGCTGATTCGATGTGCGCTTCACTCATCTGCGCTCGCAATCTTTCCTGGTCAGAATATCGAGTCATGGGCGGGTCCGAACGACTAACGGTGTGATCAGCCGATGGCGGCGACCGACGCGTTCAGCTTCTCCTTCATGGAGTCGGGCAGAGGCACGTAACCCTGCTCGGCCAGGTTGTCCTGACCCTCGTTCGCTGCGCTGGTCAGGAACGACTTGACCGCTGCGGAGGTGTCGGCGTCGTAGCCCTTCGAGCACACGATCTCGTAGGTGGCGAGCACCAACGGGTACGCACCCGCTTCCTTGGTACCGAAGATCGAGCCGAGGTCGAGGGTCAGATCGCCCACACCCTCACCCTTGAACTGAGCACCCTCGATCGCCTTCGCCGCGGACTCGTCGGACAGCGCGACGGGGCCGGAGCCGGTGTCGATCTGTGCGGCAGACAGCTTGTTCTGGTCGGCGTAGGACTTCTCGACGTAGGTGATCGAGCCCGGAGCGGAGGCCACTGCCTGCGCGACACCGGCCGAACCCTTGGCGCCCTCACCGATTCCGCCGGTGAAGTCGGAGCCGGCACCGGTGGTCCAGGCGCCGTTGGAGGCGGCCGTGAGGTACTGCTGGAAGTTGTCGGTGGTACCCGACGAATCCGAGCGGATGATCGCGGTGATGTCCTGGTCCGGCAGGGTGGCGCCCGGGTTGAGCGCGGCGATGGCCGGGTCGTTCCACTTCTTGATGGTGCCGTTGAAGATCTTGGCGGTCACCTCGCCGTTCAGCACCAGGTCCTCGACGCCGTCGAGGTTGTAGGCGACAGCGACGGGTCCGAAGACGAGCGGAAGGTTCCAGGCCTCGCCGCCGACGCAACGGGCCTTGGCCTGCTCGGCCTGCTCGGCCTTGATCGCCGAGTCGGAGCCGGCGAAGTCGATCTGGCTCGCGATGAACTGGGTACGTCCGTCGCCGGAACCGCTGGGGTTGTACGCCAGGTTGACGGTCTTGCCCTTTTCCTGGCAGACGGAGATGTAGGTGGAGACGAACTGGTCCATGGCGTTCTTCTGGGCCGACGAACCGGCCGAGGAGAGGTTGGCCTTGCCCTCGCACGTCGCGTTGGACGACGCTGCGTCGACGCCGCTCGACGCCGCGTTGTTGTCGCTGCCACACGCGGCCAAGGTCATGGCACCCAGGGCCACTGCACCGAGCAGGGCGCCACTGCGCTTGAGATTCACCTAGTCCTCCGGAAATACCGTCTCGCCCGCGATCGGGCGGCGACATGAGGTGCGTTTCGTTGAAATCTGCACCAGGCAACACGGCGCTGCCCACGGAGAAACCTAGGGGTAGCTAATGTCCAGTTGGACCACGATCGGTGAACGGAAGGTGAACAGACCGAGCATTTGTCCACATTTCCGAGACGAACAACAGGTGCGGCAGTAGAGGAACGCCTCAGGCGCGGGCGTACGCGACGTCGGTGTGGAACCGCTCGAACCCGAGACGGTCGTAGGTGTGCAGCGCCGACGCGTTGTCGCCCTCGACGTAGAGCAGCACCGCACCGAGCCCGCGGTCACGCAGGTAGTGCAGTCCGGCGAGCGTCAGCAACCGGCCGAGACCACGCCCCTGGGCGTCGGGGCCGATCGCCACCACGTAGACCTCTCCGATGGCCGGCTCGTCGCCCTGCTTCGGGTGCACCTTGGTCCAGTGGAATCCGAGCAGTCTCTGCTCGTCCGAAGCGGCGAACGCCATGAACAGTCCGGACGGATCGAACCAGGCCTCCGAACGACGCTCAGCCATTTCGCGTTCGGTCCACGACCCCTGCTCGGGATGCCACGCGAAGGCGGCAGCATTGACCCGCAACACCTCTGGATCGTCCTCGACGCCGCGGTACTCGCAGAGTGAAATATCTTCCGGCACAACAAGTTCTGGGAGTTCCGCATCGACGAGCGGACGCCGGAGCTGCAGAAGTTCGCGCGCACCGGTCAGCCCGAGGCGCTGCGCCACCGCCTGCGCCGCAGGCAGATTTCCGTGCGCCCACACGCGGGCGTCCGGACCACCCTCGGAAAGGACCTCGGTGACCAGCCGGCCACCGATCCCCCGGCGACGCGCCTCGGGGTCGACGGCGAGTTCGGCCATCGCGGGATGATCCCCGTGACCCGGCTGCAGCTGCGCATACCCGACGATCCGATCGGCGTCGGTCTCCACGAGATGACGGACACCGGCGCTACCGGCGCCGGACACGGCGTGCACGCCCTGCTCCGACACCGGGGCGGTTCCGTCCGCTGCCGTCGCGCGTTCGAGCAGGGCGGACACGTCCGCGGCCTGCTTGCCGTCGAGTCGATCAGTCCAGGACTGCACCGGAGCACTCACTAGATCGCCGGCCCTTCCGCGGATTCGAAGTCCGCGTCGTCGGCGTCGAGGTCGTCGACGGGCGGCACCGGCGCACCCGACTTGCTGCGGGTGGGACGGACGGCCTTGTAGCCGACGTTGCGGACTGTACCGATCAAGGATTCGTACTCGCTGCCCAGCTTGGCGCGCAGACGACGCACGTGGACATCGACCGTGCGGGTACCACCGAAGAAGTCGTATCCCCACACCTCCTGCAGCAACTGCGCGCGGGTGAAGACGCGACCCGCGTGCTGTGCCAGGTACTTGAGGAGTTCGAACTCCTTGTAGGTGAGGTCGAGGGGGCGGCCGCGCAGACGGGCCGTGTACGTGCCCTCGTCGATGACCAGCTCGCCCAGCGTGATCTTGCCGGAGGCCTCCGGGCTGGCGACGCCGCCGGTGCGTCCGACCAGCAGTCGCAGGCGGGCGTCCACCTCCGCCGGTCCGGTGCCCGGGAGCAGGATGTCGTCGAGGCCCCAGTCCGAATTGACCGCGACCAGGCCACCCTCGGTGAGCACCGCCACCACGGGAACCGCGGAACCCGTGCTGCCCAGCAGCCTGCAGAGGCCGCGAGCGGCCGCGAGATCGGTGCGCGCATCCACCAGGGCGACGTCGGCGGAGCTCGCTTCCAGGAGAGAGGACACCTCCGTCGGGGCAGGCCGCACCGAATGCGCCAGCAGGGCGAGGGCAGGCAGCACTGCCTCGGGGTTGGGGTCGGAGGTAAGAAGCAGTAGCTCCACACAGCCTCCCATCTCGTCGCCGTCGTACCCGGCCGGCCGACGGATCGTTCATCCGCCGGTCCAGGTAGATCGACACTGAAGGTATCGACACTTTTGTCGGTGACAGAGTAGCGCGCCGCCGTCTGCGTTCGTTGCACCGAACCCCCGGCAACCGGCGCGGAGGTTGCACCGACACTCCCCCGACCGGTGTCCGTCACAATGGGGCCGTGCGGAAACTCATCATCGGAATCGTCTTCCTCGTGGCTCTCGGTCTCGTCGTCGACTTCGGTTCGGCGGCCTACGCGGAGTACCGGGTGTCGCGGGAACTGCGGGCAGGCGCGTCCCTCACCGCGGATCCCGAGGTGACTGTTCACGGCTTTCCGTTCCTCACCCAGGCGTGGGACGGAAAGTACGAGAACATCGAGATCCGCGCCCAGGGAGTACAGAGTGACGTCGTGGGTGAGGTGACGATCGAGTCCACCCTCCTGGGAGTCTCCGCGCCGCTGTCCGACCTCGTCGACGGCTCCGTGAAGACCCTTCCGGTGGATCACCTGTCCGGCCGCATGCTCATCGATGCCACCGACCTGGGACGCTTCCTCGACATCCCCGACCTGCAGGTTTCGGCTCCGCCGGCCAGCAAGTCGGACGGCACCGGCGGCTCCGGCGGCTCGGGGATGCCGACCGCCGGCGGCGTCGTCCTCACCGGCACCGTCCCCGTCGGGCCCATCGAGACCACCGTCAGCGTGCAGGCCGACCTGGTACTCGACGGCGGTCAGGTGAAGATCGTCGCCAGCGACTTCTACTTCGGGCCCGAAGGCCACGCCGACTTCACCATCCCCGAGCCCCTCGCCCCCGCGATCCTCGGCCTCTTCACCCGGACCATCGACCCCCGGGAACTCCCGTTCGGCGTCCAGCCGACGGAGGTCTACGCGGAAGGCTCGCAGATCGTCATCGAGGGCGTCGGCAACAACGTCACGATCGACCTGAACGAACTGCAGAGCCGATGACAGGAATCACACTGTTACTGACCGCACTGTTCGCCGCCGTCGTGTTCGGGCTCGTCTGGCGACGCCGCCAGGGGACGGTCCGGAGCACCGGCGAGGCTTCCGCGGTCGTGACCGACCAACGACGACTGCTCCTCGAGGCGGCGGGCGTCGGGCCGGGGTCGCCGGAGCATGCTCGCCGGGCCACCGTTCTCCACTTCTCCGCCGACTGGTGCGGACCCTGCGCGGCGGTGCGCAGGGTGGTGGGACAGGTCGTCGCGGACCTCGCCGGCGAGCCGGAACCGCCCGTCGAAGTGGAGGTCGACATCGACGAGTATCCCGCTCTCGCCAAGGAACTCGGCGTTCTGTCGTTGCCGACGACGTTCATTCTCGACGCCGACCTGCAGCAACGCTTCCGGGTGTCCGGAGTGCCCGCCGCGACCGACCTGCGGGCCGCGCTGGGACCCCTCACCCGGCCCCCGGCTTCAAATTCCTGAAGAACCGGGTAAACTCGTCGTCGTGCAATCCAGCCACGAGCTCATGCTCACCCGTCGCCGCACAGTAGACCTGTGCCGCCTCGGGGCTTGTTGCTGTACCTGTTGCTGATCACCAGGGCTGTCGCTTTCTGCTGACACCGCGGATTCCGCGCACGTGATCGAACCCCCGATGACGACGTCTTCCGTCGTCGTTCGGCGCCAGGCAAGCATTCAGGACTCACCGCAGGAGCACTTCTCATGTCCACAACACTCGAGCTCGAGCAGGTCGACGTTCGTGGCCCCCGGTTTGCCGCCTGGGTCACCACCGCTGTCCTCGTCGCCGTGCTCGTCGTGTCGACGTTTTCGCTGGTCGCAGCAGGAATTCTGCTGGCGCTGCAAGCGGTCGTCTTCGCGGCAGGCGCAGCCACCGGACCGCGACGCAGCCCGTACGGCCGGATCTTCGGCACCCTCCTCGCGCCGCGACTCGCTCCGGTGAGTGAACGCGAACCGGTCGCACCGCTCCGCTTCGCGCAGCTCGTCGGCTTCGTCTTCGCCGCCGTCGGCACCGTCGGCTTCTTCGCCGGCTCCGGCGTCGTCGGTGCCGTGGCCACCGCATTCGCCCTGTTCGCGGCGTTTCTCAATGCTGCGTTCGGCTTCTGCCTCGGCTGCCAGATCTATCCACTCGTCGCACGCTTCCGCACCGCGGCCTGAAAGTTTCACACCGAGAACCACTGCACGATCCACCCGACACAAGTAAGTACACATCGAAAGGAACACCATGGCTCGCTCCGATGTCCTAGTCTCCGCCGACTGGGCTGAGCAGAACCTCAACGCCCCCAAGACCGTTTTCGTCGAGGTGGATGAGGACACCAGCGCATACGACGGCGGCCACATCGAAGGCGCCATCCGCCTCGACTGGCGGAAGGACCTGCAGGACGGCGTCCGTCGTGACTTCCTGAACCAGCAGCAGTTCTCCGATCTCCTGTCCGCCAAGGGCGTCGCCAACGACGACACCATCGTTCTCTACGGCGGCAACAACAACTGGTTCGCGGCGTACGCGTACTGGTACTTCAAGCTGTACGGCCACCAGGACGTCAAGCTCATCGACGGCGGCCGCAAGAAGTGGGAGCTCGACGGACGTCCCCTCTCCAAGGAGACCGTCACCCGCGAGGCCACCCAGTACAAGGCCGACGCACCCGACCTGACGATCCGCGCGTTCCGCGACGAGGTCATCGACTCCATCGGCAACAAGAACCTCGTCGACGTGCGTTCGCCCGACGAGTTCTCCGGCAAGATCCTCGCCCCCGCGCACCTGCCGCAGGAGCAGGCGCAGCAGCGTGGACACGTCCCCACGGCCATCAACATCCCGTGGAGCACCACCGCAAACGAGGACGGCACCTTCAAGTCGGACGACGACCTGGAGAAGCTGTACTCGGAGAAGGGCTACGACGAGTCGAAGCCCACCATCGCGTACTGCCGAATCGGCGAGCGCTCCAGCCACACCTGGTTCGTGCTCAAGGAAATCCTCGGCAAGTCCGACGTCAAGAACTACGACGGCAGCTGGGTCGAATACGGCTCACTCGTCGGCGCACCCATCGAGTTGGAGGTTCACTGAGCCATGTGTGGAGCACCTGTACAGACCCAGACCCTGCCCGCGGGCGTCGACGTCGAGAAGGAAACGGTCATCACCGGCCGCGTTCTCGCCGCTGACGGCCAGCCGATCGGTGGAGCGTTCGTGCGTCTCCTCGACGGCGGCGGAGAGTTCACCGCCGAGGTCGTCGCCTCGGGCACCGGAGACTTCCGCTTCTTCGCCGCTCCCGGCGAGTGGACCGTGCGTGCACTGTCCAGCTCCGGCAACGGCACCTCGACGGTGAGCCCGTCGAGCGCAGGCGTGCACAACGTCGACGTCACGGTCGGCGAGTAGTCACCAGCCGACGACACCAGAAGGGCCCCGCTCCGATCCGGAGCGGGGCCCTTCTGTCGTGCGGGATCTACTTGCCCGGCGCGGCTGGAATGGTCTCGCCGTCCTTCTCCGACTGCGCGAGCGCGGTGATCCAGTCGACGACCTTCTCGCTCTCCCAGTACCAGGGGTCGTTCGGATTGTTGTTCCAGTAGAACAGGTGCTGAATGAAGCCCAGGAAGATGTACGGCTTGATCACCAGTTCGAAGACATCCCTGTTGTCCTCGACGAACCCCGGGCCCTCGTCCGCGAGCTTCGCCTTCACGACCTCCGAACCGGGACCCATCGCCCAGTTGAGCGCCTCGACGATCTGCTCCTGAGACACCTGCACGTTCCGGTCCGGGCCGTCGGGGTCGTAGGTCCGGTCGGCGACCTTGCGGAGAACGTCCAGGAAGGACTCGTCGGAGGCGAACCAGTCTTCGTGGGTGACGATGTGCACGATCGACCGCGCCGCCATGTTCGTCACCGCATTCGCGAAGTCGGAGACCGTCTGGCCCGGGTTCAGCAGGGTGAAGTGCATCTGTCCCAGCACCCCGAGCGCCAGTTCGAGGACGGCGATCTCCTGCGGCGCGTCGCACGCGATGTCGTAGGGGCGGCACGCGTAGATGATCTTGCCGTCGAGAGCGCCGTAATCGGCCGGCTCCGACGACATGAATCCGCCTCCTGGCGGGCCGGGTTCGCCCATCGAGGGGGTGCCCGCGGGACGGTACGGGTCGCCGATCAACGCGACGCCGGCGATGTCGTCGGCGGTAACCAGAGCATTGCTGTCGCGGTGGCCGAGTTCGCGCGACACCCTTTCGACCACCTCCGCTCCGACGCTGTATCCGAGCAGCACGTACTTGGTGTCGTCGCCGCACTTCGCCTTGTTCTCGTCGAGGATCCTGTTCGTCGACGCGACACCCGCAGCCATCGAATCCTGGTATGTCGGAACGGGTTGCAGCAGACCCAGGCCGTACGTGGAGGGGTAGGGCACGTACATCCACCCCACCGTCCCCGGATCGTCTTTGTTGGCCTCGCCGGTCGGCACCGTCACGTTGCCCACCCAGTTCGACCAGAGCTGCCGGTTCTCGTCTGTCAGAGGGTTGCGGTCCTCCGTCGAGTCGGTGGCGCCGGACACGGCGACGATCATCACGTCGGGGCAGTCGGCGGCGTAGTTGTTCGGATCGACACGGTCCGTGTCGGCACTCCCCGAATCTGCGCTTCCCGAGCCCGCGCTCCCGGTGTCCGGCGCAGCGACGGCGAGGCCGGGAGCACCGAACGCCGACACGGTCAGCAGCAGCACCGTCGCCGCGATCGCGGCCCGCACCGGACCGGTGACGGCAGTACTCGATCGAAGCATGGGACCTCCGGGAGGGACGGGAGACGAGACGACCGCATGAGAATGTTCGGAACCGACCGGGTGGTCGCCTTCGAGAAACCGTAGCCTCAGTGACGGTAAGCCGCCTCCCGTTTCGACCGTTCGACGGGTTCGGTTTAGGATGTCCCCGTGGTTATCTTCTTCGAGGTACTTCTTGTCCTTGCCGCCGTGTTGATCACGTGGTTCTCGCTCTACACGATCTACCGCCTGGTCACCGACGAGTCGTGAGTCAGAACCCGGACGCAGGCGCAGATCCGCCTTCCGAGCACCCGACTACGAGCGCGCCCGCTGGGGACACCCCCACCGTGCGTCGTGGTAGCGGTGACGCAGCTGTCGCGGACGCCATCGAGCGTTCCAAGACGACGGCGTCGCGGAACATCCCGCAGCTTCCGGACCTTCCGCTGCCCGAGGACACCGCAAATCTGCGGCTCGGCCCGGATCTGAACAACGAACTCCTCGCAGTGCTGCCCCTCGTGGGTGTGTGGCGCGGTGAAGGGGAAGGCCACGACCCCGATACAGGCGACTACCCCTTCGGGCAGCAGATCATCGTCTCCCACAACGGTGGCAACTACCTCAAGTGGGAATCCCAGACCTGGGTTCTCGACGCCGACGGCGAATACGTGCGCCCCGACCTCCACGAGACCGGCTTCTGGCGGATCAGCGGAGACGGCATTCCCGGCAGCACCAACGAGGAAGTCGTCGAACTCCTCCTCGCCCACAGCTCCGGCATCGTCGAACTGTTCTACGGCCAGGCCCTCACGCAGTCGTCGTGGGAGCTCGCGACCGACGTCGTGATCCGCAGCACCTCCGGTGTTCTCGTCGGCGGCGCCAAGCGCCTCTACGGCATCGTCGAGGGCGGCGACCTCGCCTACGTCGAGGAACGCATCATCGCCGACGGTGAGCTGCGTCCCCACCTCTCCGCGCGGCTGTCCCGCTACGTTGGCTAGGCGTGCGCTTCGCGCCCGTGAGTACTTATTAACCACGGGCGGTTGACAAGTACTCACGGCTCCGGTTATCCACAACCTGAGGTTCATCCACAGGTCAATTGAATTCGGCCTGTTTCGGGCGAATCCTGTCGGTCGCCGTGCGCACCGTCGCGTCCATGACGACTGCGACGATCGACTTCCGGCCCGAATTCCAACGCGTTCTCGACTATCAGCACGGCCTCGTCACGGCCCGGCAACTGCGCGGACTGGGTATCTCGACCCGGCAGATTCAGCACATGGTGGAGTCCGGCCAATGGTCGGCGGTTCTGCACGGCGTCTACGCCGTCACGAACGGTCCGCTCGACCGGCCGATGAGGCTGTGGGCGGCGCTGCTGTTCGGTGGTCCCCGAGCGATTCTCAGTCATCGGACTGCGGCCGAGGAGTGGGGGCTGATGCCCGTCGACCCTGACGGGCCGATTCACGTCACCGTCCCCTACGGATTGTCTGCGGAGCCGCAGGGACCGACGTATCGGAAGGTCGGCCGGCGATCCAACCGTCCCGTGCCCCGCGAGGGCGATCTCCTCCACCCCGGGGTCGTGGTCCACCGATCGCGGGCGCACGCCCACATCCTCGTCCCGACGCTTCCGCCTCGAACGTCCCGGGCCGACACCGTCGTCGATCTCGCTGTCGCGGAGCCGTCGGCGGTGGCGGCCGCACGGGTCCTGGTATCAGCGGTCACCGGCAGCGACATTCCGGTCCACGAGCTGCTCCGACGGATCGAGCAGCGTCCACCGCGCAGATACCGCAGGGCTCTCACCGACGCGCTGACGTTCGTCTCCGGCGGGGTCCAGTCGATTCTGGAACACCGGTACGCGGTCGACGTCGAACTCGCGCACGGATTACCGGCCGCCCGACGACAGTCGCCGGTTCTCGTCGACGGACGAACCCTCTACGAGGACGTGGACTACTCGGACAGCGGCGTTCCGCTCCTCGTGCGGCTGGACGGACTGCGGTACCACTCGTCGCGGTCGGTGGCGCTGCGCGATCGTCGTCGCGGCAACGCGGCGGAACTCGCCGGAAAGGCGACGCTGGTCTACGGCTGGGATGAGGTGACGCGGCGCTCGTGCGAGGTCGCGGCCGAGGTGCGGACGGTGCTCGAGCGGGGCGGCTGGAGTGCGCCGAACCCGTGCCCGCGCTGCCGTGAGTACTTGTTAACGTCGGGCGGTTGACAAGTACTCACGGGCGCGGAGCGCACAACGGCCCCCGAGCCTTCCGGTGCTTGTGCACCGGGTCCGATCTGGACCAGACCGGGGGCTCGGGGGCCGGGTAGCTGCCTGGGATTCGCTCGCCGCTCGCGCGGTCAGTGAATTCCGTCAGCGGTAGCGGCTAGCTGGCAGCCACCTCACGTGTCCGTCTGTCATTCAATTTCAGACCACCTCCTTCCTCGTGTACTGAAGAAAGTACGCCGCACGCACGGAGTCGGCAACGCATTTTCGCTCTCAGCTTTCTCCACCCGTATCACCAGGTCAGCGCTGGTATCCTCCGGAAGCTGGTGAGTGACCACCACGACGGTCCGCTGCGCAGACACCAGTCCGCCGTCGCGCGCGAGCAGTCGCCGGAGCAGGTCGGCGCCCGCGTCGGCGTCGAGGTGTTCGGTCGGTTCGTCCAGCAACAGCACTCGGGCGGGCGACAGCAGCGCCCGGGCGAGGAGCAGGCGGCGACGCTGCCCACCGGACACCGCCCTGGCACCGCCGGCGAGGGTCGTGTGCACGCCCTCCGGCAGCGCCGACACCCATCCCCCGAGCCCGACGGACTCCAGGACGGTCAGCGCCTCCGCGTCCTGGATGTCGCCGCGCGCCACCCGCAGATTCTCGAGGACGGACGTGTCGAAGAGGTGTGCGTCCTCCGCGAAGAATCCGACGTTCCGGCGGAGAGCCTCGGACCTGACGCTGTGCAGGTCGAGTCCGTCGACCCGCACCGTCCCCGTCACCGGCGGGAGCAACCCGGCCAGGGTCATCAGCGTGGTCGTCTTCCCGGACCCGCTGCCGCCGACGATCGCGACTCGGAAGCCGGGCCGCAGGTCGAGGTCGAGCGGGGCGGTGGCCTGCCCTCCGGGCCAGCCGCACCGCAGGTCCTTCGCGACGACCTCCGCGGGCCCGTCCAGTTCCCGGTCGCCGGGGTGCGGATCCGCGACGGCGGCGTCGAGCACGACGAGTATTCGGCGCGACGCGATCCGCGCCCGGGTCAGCGCGACCGCCGCGGCGGGCAGCGCGACCGTGGCCTCGAACGCGGACAGCGGCAGGAGCACGAGGATGCCCAGCGCCATCGGGCTCATGGTCCCCGACGAGTAGAGGTCCATCCCGATCAGCAGCGACGCGATCACACTCACGCCCACCGCGAGTGGTGTGGCGGCGTCCGCGAACGCGCTGGGGGCGGCGGCGCGGTCGGTGGCCGCGACCGCGGCGCGTTCGGAGCGGACCGCCCGCGACACGGTCCGGTCGAGGCGACCCGCGACGCGGAGTTCCGCGGCGTGATCGAGCGCGGTGACGGCGTCCTCACTGAACCGGGCACGCGCGTCGGCGCCGGACGTCTCCGCCAGGCGGGCGGCCCGCGCGGACAACCAGGGCGCCGCGACCCCCGACACCGCGAGCGCCACCGCGAGCACGACCGCCGAGGCGGGCGAGATCACCGCGAGGATGCCGACGGCGGCCACGGCCAGGACGACGGACACGGCGATGGGGACGAGCGCGCGGACGACGACGTCACCGAGGGTGTCGACGTCGGCCCCGGTGCGGGCGAGCAGTTCGCCGCGGCGCAGGCCGGCAGCGGCCGCGGGGTCACCGTCGGCCAGCCGCTGGTACAGCTGGGTGCGGGCG